>CANQRT010000029.1 GCA_947626325.1 Candidatus Gastranaerophilales bacterium
ATATTATGTCACTAAATAATCCAAACTTAGTTTTACCACCCTCTGCCGTTCCAACTGCACAATCAATATCAGATACTTTTTGACCTATCCTAAAGCTTTTATCAACTATAAAACCGTCACGCCAGCCGTAACCACCGCCGTAATCTGTGTATCTTTTTCCATTTGCACCTGTCCAAAAATATTCATTTTCGGCTTTTCCCCATGAATTATCCGTCCAAAGAACATCTTCTTTTTTACTTTTTCCTGTTTTTGTATCGGTAAAACTTTCAGAGGTTATCATCGGTATATACTGTGCATGGAAAGCATAATCAGTGTCATCTACACTAGATGACATAATGCCGCCGCCTTCTCCTCTTTTGATATAGTTTACAGCTTTTTTAACGTCTGTTTCTATATGGTAAGGTTTGCCTGTCATCTGTTCAAGTATTCTTAACTGCTCATTTGAGCTTAATCCGCTTGAGCCTTCTTCTCTTACCCAGAATTGTCCATTTAATCGTCCAATATATGAATACTGTTCTTCTAATTCATCATATAATATTTCTGAAATTTCTTTATAGGAATTTTTGCTGTATTTTCTCATCGCAGAAACTCTGGAGTCTATTTTATCCAGTATATCAATTTCATCTGAATTAAATTTAACAGCCTGAGCATTTGCTTTTTTACGCATTTTTATATTTTGTATTAATTTTCTGTTTTCATTCATTTGCGCATCTATTAAATCAAATCTTGCTTTTAATTTATCAAGCTCGCTTAATGACAATATCCAATGTTTACGTTCAAAACCTTCTATAATAACTTCAGAACTGTCAGGAACATTCCATTTGTTTAATATTTCATTATATTGATTTCTCAATTTTACATATTCATCTCTATTTTTAGTTAATCCAATAGATACTCCATTTTCTCCAAATTTCGCCTGCAATTTTTCATATTCTTTTTCGGTAATTCCATTTTGAACCATTTCAAAATACGAACCTAATATTCTATTTGCAAATTCCATAATATTTTCATAACCAATTTCGCGAATTGCATCTTGTACTTCAAAAGAATTTATGGATTTTGCATTATTTAATCTTTCTATAGACTTATTTAATTTCTTTATTACTTCATCTTTTTTGGGTTTTATTCCAAATATAGATGCAGTTTGATAAATAAGTTTTTTATCCCCGCCTTTAATTGATTTAAGAGTTTCTTCATAAGTTTCAATCAATAAACCTTTAATATCTGTATCAAAAAGTTCTTCTATTATTGCATTTAAATGGAGTGGTATAATACTTTCTACCTGCATTATATCTTTAGTCAGCTGACTTCTTATTTCATTTTCTTCAGCACCAAATTGGTTTTCCAGATTTTGTCTAAATGCTTCTATTGAAAGCTTATCTTCTATTGAATGAAGATACTGAGCCACTCTTATATCTTTAGGCGGTATATTCAACTCTTTTTCATATTTAGTAATAACTCCAGGCAGTGTAAGGTCAGTTTCTACAGCACGTCTATGAGTGGCAGCTACTCTAAATAAATTCTTATAATATCTTAGTTTACCTATAGGGGTTGAATACTTTTTCACATTTTCTAATTTTTTATCGGCAGAGGTATATTCATCAACCATATTATATATAAGTTCAGATTTTTCTTTTAATTTGGTTTCTTGCTCCTGAGTTAAAGTTCCCTTGTAACTTCTTATGAAATCCTCTAGTTTTTGCAGTTTTAACTCTTTAGGTAATTTTTCTGAAACATTTATTTCATTATTTGAATTAGTACCCGCATAAAACTTTATAAGGTTTCTTCTTAGTTCATTTATCTGAATATCACTATCTAATGGGAATATATATGATAGCGCCACATTTAATTTAGCGCCTGCTTTACCTTGAAGTTCTATACATTTATTCTTTACTTGATTTACAGTTTCCTGCAGGCTTTTCATTTCTTCTCTTTTTTTCTCAATAGCTTCTATAGCAGATTTTTCTTTAATTAAAGCCTTTAAAAATTCTTTTGCAGGAGCTAAATTTTCGCCTATACCTTCATACCAGCTTGAGTCATCATATATTCCATAATAATCATCATCAAAAGCGGTATACTTTTCTGTCAATATACTACCGTCTCCGCTTGCGTGTGCATTTTGCATCCATATATGAGCAGAGGCATCTATAATTCTATACCCTCTTGAAAGTGCTGCATCGTAATTTATATCAGCTTTTTCTACTTGTATTTTTTTACCTGTTTCAAGTTCAGTTACATCATACACTTCCATTGTCGGACTGTCTTTTAATTCATCCAGAAGTATATCTAAATACCTTGTTTTATCTTCATAAGCCATTGCTTTTCTGCATATTGATATAGCAGCACAAATTCCTGAGTGCAATTGATCAACTGCTTTAATTGTTAACACATCGTCTTCAGGAGTTTTAATTACTATATCTGAAAGCATTTCATCCAGCGCTTGAAGTTTTTTATCTGTTAATTGCGGATGTATTTTATATTCGTCACTTAAAAAATAATTAAAACGTTCTAAACATTCTTTTTTCTGAACTATAGAAATTTCAGAAGAAGCTGTAAAATAATCTAATTTTTTTCTTATATTTGCAATTCTTATTATATCTTCATCATCAGCATTTTCAGCTTCTTGAGCCAAGTTTTCTGATAATTTTAATCTTAAATCAAGAACTTCTTTTTGTTCTTGTGTTAAAGGACTCTTATACCCCCCCCCATAAGATTTTACAAATTTTTCTTTTAAATCTTCAACATCTTCATTGCAATGCTCTAAAGACATGCTTATTGTATCATTTAATAATTTTTGCCAGTTTGTATTTTCTCTATTTTCAGGAGTTATTCCGTCCTCATCCAAAGCAGCCTTAAATTCTGAATTTTCGCCCTGACCATAATTAAGATGTTCAGATATATCCATTAAAAACTCTATATTTGCTCTATCAGGAGTTTGTGCTAGATTTTGGATTGCACCTATAATATTAAGCCGTAAATTTTCATTTATTGGATTTGTTCCATTTTTTAATTGTGTAATAGTATTTATATCTGTTCTTCTACTCTTAAATCCAAACTTGAATGCACTTTGCACTGACTTAATTTCATTTATTTTCATAGTATATCCTTTTAATATCTATTAGATATTAACTATGAGGATAATATTTTTTGTTACTTATACACTTTTTTTAATATTTTTTTTACATAAATTTATATTAAATCTACCAGTCCTGTAGAATGGTCAAAATGACATTTTGCAATGTATACTTCTTTGCGGTTTACCGCTTCAGATATAATTTTTGATTTTTTCATTATGGTTTCTTCTACCCAAATTGTGTGTTGTTTTGCAAAATAATTGTGACAGGTTATATCCTCTTGTTTATCTAATACAGGATATACACACTTTAATATAGATTTAAAATCGTCTTCTAGTTTAGGATAATGTTCTTTTGCATATTTCATTACTCCGCAATCATCATGCCCGAGCAAAATAATCAACGGAACTTTTAATTTTTTTACCCCATACTCAATGCTTTCAATAACATTATCTCCCGCAGTAATACCTGCAACTCTTACAACAAAAAGCTCACCTATTCCGCAGTCAAATATTATTTCAGGCACCACTCTTGAGTCCGAACAGCTTAATACAACGGCGTATGGTTCTTGATGAAAAGCGTATTTTTTTAGTGTTTCCATACTCATATTTTTTGCACACGGAGTTGAATTAACAAAATTTCTGTTTCCTTTTAACAATTTTTCAAGTTCTGACTTTGCCCTTAAAGGTATATCCTGCGGTAATTTTATTTCCATTTTTATTTCCTTTTTTTATATATTGTAAAGTTCTTTCCTTTTTTAATCAATATAATTATACTTTTAGTAAAAGGAGTAAATTATGGCTAACAACGCATACATAATTCAAAGAAACAAAAAACTTGGCGCACAAGTAGTTAACATGCTAAATAAAAGATATTTTGAAGCATACTATGCAAACAATAAAAAAGAAGCATTGGAAAAAGCAATTGAACTGTTACCGACCAACGGCGGAAGTATTTCATGGGGCGGATCTATGTCAATCATTGAAATTGGGCTTTTAGATCATGTTTTAAAAAATAACTATAATGTTATAAACCGAGATAAGGCTGCTACCCCCGAAGAACGCAATGAACTGCTCAGAAAAGCTATGACCTGCGATACTTATTTAATGGGAGCAAACGCTTTAAGTGAAAACGGAGAACTTGTTAATATTGACTGTATGGGGAACAGAACAGCCTCATTAATGTTCGGGCCGAAAAACGTAATTGTTATTGTCGGAATTAACAAAGTTGTGCCAACACTTGATGACGCAATAAAAAGAGCAAGAAATGTTGCAGCACCAACAAATATGCAGAGAGTTGCAGGCAACGGAATTAGGCAAACACCTTGTTTTGTAATAGGAAGCTGCAGTGATTGCAACTCTACCGACTCAATTTGTTCTCATATTGCAATTACAAGACTTTGCAATCCGCCTAAAAGAATTAAGGTTATTTTAACTGGTGAAACTTTAGGTTTTTAATTTTCAGTTTTATAATGTTTTTTTGCCGCTTTCGAGGTTAACAGCATTATTGCTATATTCGGGAGCGCTTTTGTATTATTGTTTTTTATATTTTCTTTTATTTGTTTATCTAATTTTTTATCAGGAGAAATAAATCCCATTTTATAATAAAATGGTATCGGATTTTCATTTCTTCTATAGTTAGATTCACCCCAGCCGTATCCAGTTACAGAGTTTAACCATAATGCCCCGCCTTTACCTTGCTTTCTGCTTTCAGATACCGCCTCTTTAATTAATTCTGTGCCTATTCCTGAATATGTTTCTCCCATTAATGACCTTATTTCAAGAATTTTTGGTATATGATTATCAGGTTCTATCAATACAAAATCATCTTCAGGAAATACACTATCGCATTGCATATTCATATACCCTGCTTCTTTACGATTAACCATTAATTTGTAGAATAAAAAATCTCCCGCTCTATCTCTCATTAATTCTGCTCTTTGAGGCATTAATGTATCCCTATTCATTAATACAACACTTTTTACTTTTCTAAATCTGCCAAATGCAGGCATAAAATTGGATTGAAGCGCAAATAAGGGAATTTTATTTCCGCTGTTTTTTACATTTTCGTTTCGATTAACAAGATTTTCATGCTTACAACGAAAATGAGTATTATATATTTTTGTAGAAATAGGATTTATACGCATAATTTTTCCCTTACACGAAATATAAAACACATAAAAATTTTTTTTGACAAAAGAAAAAAGGCTTTACTTTTGTAAAGCCTGCCTTGACATTGTTACTCTCATTCCGAGTTGTTTATGTCGTTTTATTAAATATTTTAACTACTCATTAATTCTATAGCGTTTTGTAATAATGTCTTATGGGATTTAACCATTTGGTCTGCAAGTGTTAATTGCATTTGGGCCTGCTGATAATAAGCGCTGTTTGCATCAAAATCTACATTAGAAAGCTCAATCAGCCCGCTTCTTACTTCGCCTCTGCCTACAACGGGCCTGCCTGAGTCCGCTGTTTCTATATACTGTCCTTCTTTGACCTCAAATAACTGCTGAGGGTTATGGAAATTAATAATTGCTACCTTATATAAAGGAGTCATTACTTTTCCGCCGTCAGCTTTTCCGTATAATATTCCGTCATCTTTAAATTCAAATTCTTCATATTTTCCTAAATACTTACCGTTAGAGGGGTCTATCCATAATTTAATGTTTGTAGTTGGCACAGAAGCAGCCCCGCCGTCAAATGCAGTATCTACAAAAGAATCCGCATCAACAGGTTTTGCCCCGTTCATTATTTCACCTTTATCGTTTAAAATATAACCTTGAACTGCTTGTCCGTCTTTACTTCTATATACACCTTCGCCGTCAAACTTGAACTCTCCCAGCCTTGTATATACTAATCTTCCTTTATCGTTTCTTAATACAAAATAGCCGTTTCCTTCAAGAAATATATTTTCATCTGATGTACCTGGCTGTGACTTACCTTGACTTATATTCCTTAATCCTATGTTTCCTGTAGAGCCGTCTAAAAAAGTTTTAAACGTAAATTGTTTTTCACGATATCCAGGAGTATACACATTTACAAGGTTTTCTGTTATATCGTTTATCCAATACCTTGTTACTTTTTGAGTATTTAATGCCGTAATAAATCCGTCATGCATTATTTTTCTCCTTTATTATTTTTATTTCTGTTTTGTCTGCTATTTTGTCTATATAATAAGTCATTATATGGAAGATTTTGCTCATCAAATCTCTGTCTTAGTGCAGGAATGTTAGCCCTTAAATAATTTTCCACTTCAACACTTCCTGGGATAAATTCTGCTGTTATTTTTCCGTGTTTATCTATTTTTAATATTACTGATACATCATTATCAAATGTTATCCTGACTGGTTTTTGTGTGTTTTGAGCCTTTTGTATTAATTCTGTTATTTGATTTGTCACCTCAACAGCTTTTTGTGAAGCTGTAGTCTGCATTGTTTCTAACTGCATTATTCCTTTAAATTCGCCCGTGGGAGTTGTTTCTACACTAAATTTTCCGTCTTGCGCCATATCAACAAAAAACATTGCATCTTCTATGCTCATCATTATTGCGTCTAAATTAAATTCCAGTTCGTCATCTGAATTAATCATTTCAGTTTGATTGATTTCTTGATTTAATATTTGCGAAAATGATGCATTCGCAGGCATTAAAATTTCAGCTTCTTCATTAGTAACTGCTGCATTTGATAATTCTTTTTTTTCTACATTTTGATTAACTTGTGCTTCTATTTTCATATTTATCCTTTAAACTTCTTCGTTATTTTCTATAGCTTCCTCTTTTTTTTCACGGGTTTTTTGAAAATATTTTTGAACTGCGACTTCTGATAATTGCTTTATTTCTGCTGCTTTTTCTTCTGCCCTGTACTGTTCTAATGCTCTTTCTTTATGTTTTTCTAATACTTTTACTTCTTTTTCGCATTGAGAGAGTTTTTCTTGTTCTATTTTAAGTACTCTTATTGCTTCCTGCTTTTGTTTTTCTAGTTCTTCACCTTTGTCATACAAGTGTTTTAAGTATTTATCGTACGAATCCATCATTCTGAAATCGGTGCTTGTCCTCATTGTATGAATTACACCAGCTATTTCATGATTATTGTCATCTATTAGTCCTTGTATTCTATCTACCTCATTTTTTGCTTTGATTACTTCTTGAAGCTGCTCTTCTTTCTTTCGTATTCTGAAATCGAGCATTTTTTGCATTCTGTATCTGAACGGCATAATTTTTTATTCTTATACTTATACATTTGAATTATGTAATTTTTTCAAAAATATAAGTACCTCTATTTATATGAATTTTTAATGTTATTTTTTTAAAAGTCAAAATAGTTATAACAAACTGGACTATATACAATATTGTTATATAATAGAAAAGGAAAGTTATAATTTAATTACAGTTTTGGTAAAGGGGATGATATGGCGCTAAAACATATTGATTTTAATATAGATGCAGCACAAGGCTATGGAATTTATAAGAATAATATAGAAACTCAATTACTTGATTACGTTAGCAGTGTTAATATTTCTTGCGGATTTCACGCAGGTGATCCTAGTTTAATTAAGGAATATTTGCTCAAATGCAAGGAAAAAAATCTAACAATAGGCGCTCATATAGGATTTAACGATATAGCAGGGCTTGGATACCGCCCTATGGAGCTTAATAATGACGAAATTGAGGCTATAGTTATATACCAGATAGGTGCCTTGGCTTCTTTTGCAAAGTCCTACGGACTTGTTATCGACCACGTTAGACCTCATGGCGCTATGTATAAAATGGCAAGCGAAAACATTGACTTTGCACTTGCAGTTGCTAATGCTGTTAAAAAATTCGATAAATGGCTTACTTTTACCTGTCTTGATAACGATATATTAAGCCAAGTTGAAGCTGAAACCTCTCTTGTTGTTAATAGAGAAGTTTTTGTTGATAAATACTATACTCAAGAGTTCATTCCAGATTGGGAAAATAAAAAAACAATCAGCGATGATGATGCACTAAATAGAATTAGAACAATTTTATTCTCATCTCAAATAAAATTAGGCAACGGTGTGTTTATGCCTGTTAATTGCAATACTATTCACTTTGATACAAAAAATTCTAATATCTTGGAATTATTAAAAAAATCAAATGAAATAATAACGCCTACGCCGTATAATTACAATAAAGCAGAATTATCAGGGTGGGTAGAATAATATGAAAATAACTAATTTTTCGTTAAAAATTCCTAAAGATGCAGGCTGGCTGCTTCCAGGCTTGGAAATAAAAAGATGGTTTGTTTTAATTATAACGGGCGCAGTGCTTGCTACTATAGGTTTATGTATAATCACTAACCTTCGTCCAATTTATTCATTAATAAAAATGATAATGAAGCTCACACAAATGGTTCCACCTGAAATTATGGGCTGGTTTCTTGTTGGATTTGGAGCTTTAATATTTTGCATAGGATGGCTTAAAACAAATTATTCCATATTAGATGCTAACACCGATAGAGCAAGGCATGCGGTTTTAGAGGATTTATATAGAAGAAGAAAACTAAACAGAGGCCCTAAAATTGTAGCAATAGGCGGCGGAACAGGTCTTTCTACAATGCTTAAAGGAATAAAAAAAATTACTAATAACATTACAGCTATAGTTACCGTAGGTGATGACGGAGGGAGTTCAGGTAAATTAAGAGAAGAATTAGGCGTTCTTCCCCCAGGGGATATAAGAAGCTGTATTGCAGCATTAGCTGACGATGAAGACCTTGTTACAAAATTGTTTCAGTTTAGATTTAAAGAATGTGCAGGATTATCGGGGCATAGCTTCGGTAACCTTTTTATTACTGCAATGTGCGCAATTACAGGGAATATGGTGAATGCGGTTAAAGAATCCTCAAATATTTTATCTATTAGAGGCAGAGTCCTTCCTTCCACTCTTGATGATATGCGTCTTGTAGCTGAAATGGAGGACGGTTCTATTATTAAAGGTGAATCTAATATACCTGAGTCAGGAAAGAAAATAAAAAGATTATTCACTGAACCTGATAATTGTAAACCGCTTGAAGATGCAATTGCTGCAATCCACGATGCTGATTTAATTATTTTAGGCCCAGGAAGCTTATATACAAGTGTTATCCCAAATCTATTAATAAATGATATATCTAAAGCGGTAAATGAGGCAAAGGCTAAAAAAATCTATGTCTGCAATATTATGACACAACCTGGAGAAACAGACGGTTTCAGCGTTTCTGACCACTTAAAAACTTTAATAAGACACGCAAAATATAATAAAATTATAGATGCGGTTCTTGTAAATACAACATTAAGCGAAGAATTAATTGCACCTTATAAAGATGCAGGCTCCGAGCCTGTTGTTGTGGATAAAGATGAAATTAACAAAATGGGAATTGAAGTTGTTCAAAAGAACTTAATTGAAGATAAACGATTTGAAGACGGGCATTCCTCTTTTGTAAGACACTCTCCTGGCAGGCTTGCTCGTATTATTTATTACTGGTATCGGAAAAAAGAAAAGGATAAAAACTAATGTCTGAAATATCAAAGCCGATTACAATTAAAACTTTTCAAAAGATGAAAAAATCGGGTGAAAAAATTTCAATGCTTACTGCTTATGATTGTTCAACCGCTTCATACCTTGATGAAAGCGGTATTGATTCAATATTGGTAGGCGACTCTCTTGGAATGACTATATTGGGCTACGATACAACAATAAAAGTAACTGTAGAAGATATGATTACTTTTACAAAAGCAGTTGCAAACGGTGCAAAAAGAGCATTAGTTATTGCTGATATGCCGTTTTTATCTTACCATGTATCACTTGAACAAACCGTTCAAAATGCAGGAAAACTTATTCAAGCTGGGGCAAAAGCAGTTAAACTTGAAGGTGCTTCAGACTTTATCCTAAAAGAAATTAATCATTTGACAAATTGCGGAATTAATGTAGCAGGGCATTTAGGTTTTACGCCTCAATATATAAATACAATAGGCGGGTATTTTGTTCAGGGTAAATCGTTTGAAAATACCTTAAAATTATTGGAAAGTGCAAAACGGCTTGAAGAAAACGGCGCATTCTGCGTTATACTTGAAATGGTGCCAGAAGAGTCTGCTAAATATATCAGTGAAAACATAAATATTCCCACAATAGGTATAGGCGCAGGTAAATATTGCGACGGACAAGTGCTGGTTATTAATGATATTTTAGGTAAATTCTCAAATAATTTTCATATTCCTAAATTTGTTAAGCAATATGCAGATGTAAAAAGTATCATAAAAAATGCTGCAAGTGCATATAATAATGAGGTAAAACAAAATGTATTTCCGTCTGATGAATATACATTTAACTTACCTGACGAGGAGAGAGAAAAACTTGAACACCTTATTACTAAATAAAATATACGATGTTAAATTAAACATTACTAACTGGAAAAAAGATAACCTAATAATTGGACTTGTTCCAACAATGGGAGCATTACATAAAGGCCACGCATCATTAATAAAAAAAGCAAAAGAGATGTGCGATAAAGTAGTAGTCAGCGTGTTTGTAAACCCCATACAATTTGGCCCTAACGAGGATTATAACAAATACCCTCGAACAATAGATGCCGATAAAAATATATGCGCTGAATTGGGAGTCGATATTGTTTTTGCTCCAACTCCAAATGAAATGTACGGTGAGGGAAATAAATTATCAAATACAGAGTTAACTTTTGTATGCCCGCCTTATAATTTAACAGACTGCTTATGCGGAAAATCACGTCCTGGGCATTTTGACGGAGTAGCTACTGTTGTAACAAAACTGTTTAATATTACGTCTCCAAATTATGCGTTTTTTGGACAAAAAGACGCTCAGCAGTTGTATATTATAAAAAAAATGGTTAAAGACTTAAATATGAATTTAACTATAATTCCCTGTCCAATAGTAAGAGAAAATGATGGGCTTGCCTTAAGTTCAAGAAATTCATATCTTTCAGCGGAAGAAAGAACTTGGGCATTAACTATCTCTAAATCATTAAAAGAAATTGAAAAGTTATATAAACAGGGTATTACGGATTGCTCTATATTATTTGATACGGCAATGTCTATTTTAGATAAAAATCTTGAAATAGAATATATAGAATTTCGAGATTTTAACACTTTTGAGGAGGTAAAATCCGCTAAAAACAACACATTAACAGCTATAGCGGTAAAAGCAGGAAAAACGAGGTTAATTGATAATATAATATTGGTATAAATGGTTCAAAGAGCAGACAAGAGATTAGCACAGCTTGATTTTTACGCACGTATTATTTACAGTGTGAAGTCTTTGCGTTACTTATTTTTCTTTTATTCATTTATATCATTTGTATTTTGGTTTTTAAACTGTTTTGAAGTTGAATGGTTATACAGATTTGATTGGCTTTTTGCTTTTCCTTATCAAATAGTATCAATATTTTACGTGCCAGAGGGGATAACTGTTGACTTATCTCTTGCTTTTATAGGTAGTATTGCCCTTATACTTGGTCTTATTTACGATTTCATAATGAACATTTTTTATAACCATATAATTGCACTTCAAGAAGAAGAAGAAAAAAGGCTTGAACGCCAAAAAATGTTTCGCCAAAAGAAAAGGAAAAGATTACAACCTCGTCCAATGCAATCTGGGGAAGGAATGCCAATTATAGGAGGCGGCCCTGATCCGTTTGCAGAATCAAAATTAGTCTTTTTAATTTTACCTCATGTTAAAAAAATAAGGCGCAAAAAAGACGACTTAGAATTAACTTTTCAGGAAGTTGAAACTTGGAAACAGCGGGTTAATAAAAAATTAATAGAAAATATCAGTTATTCAAAACCAATGCAAAAGGGATATTACAGAAAAAATTTATTCCTTGTTTATAAAGATTTTAATTACGTAGATGACTTTGTATATTACATAACTCCAACACTGGACTCTATTATATTGGAGTTTAAAAAATACGGAGTAATTACTTCTTTCAGTTATGTATTAAGCGCAATAAGCAATATGGATAT
>CANQRT010000030.1 GCA_947626325.1 Candidatus Gastranaerophilales bacterium
AATCAATAATATGTGATGTAGGTTCAACTAACTTTGCAATAGATCCTTATGGTGATGTTAGATTGTGTTTTAATATGGATTCGGTCGGAAATATTAGAGAAAACACTCCTGAGGAAATATGGACTAATGCTAAGTCTATTGAGTGCAGACAACTAACGAAATCTTGTAAAATGTATTGCAGAATGCTTAATTGTAATTTTAAACAAAATTTTGCAAACTTTAATAAGTCCTTTATAGAGCGCTGCGCAAATAAATTAAATAAAATTTTATGCGGATTAAAGTAACATGAATGATAAACTTACATCACTTTTATTAATATCAATATATAAAAATGTTTTGAAAAATAATATTGTTGAATTATTTATATCATTGTTAAATGTTCTGTTTAACTCGGATAATAATTTTGAGCGTGATTTAAAAGCATATTCAGATTTCATAAATGCTTTTTATGAAACGTCAGAGACTCAAAATTTTTATGAATATGTTTCTAATTTAATTTACACAGATGAAAATATAATTTCAAAAGGCTGCAGTGATTGTATTAAAGACAATGAACAGCTTTTAAGCACTGCAAATTATGAGCTTTCTTTAATATATAACCTTTTATCTTTTGATTTTAATAAAATAAAATCACTTTTTGAAAAAAAATATCCTGATAAATCAGAATTAATTGCTCATTTGCCTGCTTTTACGGTATTAGGGTTAAAAGAATTTAATATTGAGGATATTATAAAATCATATTCTAAAAACGGATATGGTATTTTTGCCTGCTACAGTGCATTTAAGTATCTTGCTGATAATACTATAAAACCTGTTAAGTATTTTGATAATTTAACATTTTCAGATTTAAAAAATTATGATTACCAGCAAAAAATAATTAAACAAAATACTCTTGCTTTTTTGGAAAATAAACCTGCAAATAATATATTATTGTATGGGGATAGAGGCTGCGGCAAGTCATCAACGGTAAAAGCATTAATAAATGAGTTTTCTGATTATAATCTTAAAATTATACAAGTTGATAAAAATAGCTTCACTCACCTTCAAGAGCTTTATGAAAAAATACGTAATCTGCCTGTAAAATTTATTATTTTTGCTGATGATATATCTTTTGATGAGGATGATAAAAATTTTTCGGAAGTAAAAGCTGCGCTTGAAGGATGTGTTTCTTCAGCGCCAAAAAATACTGTTATTTATGCTACCTCAAACAGAATGCACCTTGTTAAAGAGAGCTTTTCTGCCCGAGAGGGAAATGAAGTCCATTTTAATGATACTATTGATGAAATGGTTTCGCTTTCAGATAGGTTTGGCATAATGCTTACATTTTCATCATTAAATAAAAATGAATATCTTGATATAGTAAGACAAATTGCAAACGATTGCTGCATTAGCGTAGATGATAGTCTTTTATCATCTGCAATGACTTTTTCCTTGCAAAAAGGAATTATGACACCAAGAATTGCAAGACAATTTATAAACGATTTTATTGCAAACCTCTCTCTTTAAGCTATAATTATTCTTATGGAAATTAAAGACGTAAAAAGAGTAGTATTTAAATTTGGAACTAACGTATTAAGAAACGACGATAAGGATATATCGCTTTCTCGTATATATTCTTTTATAGAAGATATTGCAAAGCTCCATAAAAATGGTATGGAGGTAATTATTATTACTTCAGGAGCTGTTGGATTGGGTGCAAAAAAGCTTAATGTTAATTCTTCTGAGAGTTTAACAATTAAACAAGCCTGTGCGTCTGTTGGGCAGAGCCAATTAATGTGTATTTATGAGGACGGCTTTAGTAAATATTCAATAAATACTGCTCAAATTTTGCTTACTGAAGATGATTTTACTAACAGAATTAAATATTTAAGTTTAAACAATGTATTAAATACACTGATTGACTTAAAGGTTATTCCAATAATTAATCAAAATGATACGGTTTCGACAAGCGAGCTTGAAGAAGAGGGAAACCCCTTGTATGGTGTTAGTTTCTCAGATAACGATAAGCTATCGGCGCTTGTTGCTAGCAAGCTTGATGCGGATTTGCTTGTAATACTATCTGATATTGACGGATTGTATGACGATAATCCTAAGGAAAATCCAAACGCTAAACTGATTAGCGAAGTAAAAGAGCTGACTCCTGAAATAGAAAATTGCGCCAAAACTGCCTCAAACGGGGGCAGGGGCGGAATGATTACAAAATTACAGGCAGCTAAGGTAGTAACTCACTCGGGCGGTTTTGTTGTTATTGCTAATGGAAAAACACCACAAATATTAAATCGTATATTTTCTGGCGAAAAAATAGGAACAACATTTTACCCTGTCGAGCAAATGTCTCAAAAAAGACGGTGGATTGCTTATGCTACAAATATTACAGGGCAGGTTGCAGTTAATTCAGGGGCGATAAATGCAATAGTTAACGAAGATAAAAGCCTGCTTGCTATTGGTGTAATTAGCGTGAATGGTTCATTTTTAAGAGGTGATGTTATTTCAATTGTTGATGTTGAAAATAATGAAATCGCACGTGGTATTGCTAACTATTCATCTGATGATTGCAGAAAAATTATGGGTGTTCACTCTGATAAAATATATGATATACTCGGATATAAAAACTACGACGCTATTGTAACCAAAGATAATATTGCTGTAATATAGGTGTTAAAAATGAATGATGTTATAAAAATAGCACAGATGGCAAAAGACTCTGCAATTAAAGCGCAAGGACTTTTAACAGAAATTAAAAATTTTGCATTAAATAAAATTGCTGTTGCACTTGAAGAAAGTAAAAATGATATTTTTAATGCTAATAACAGTGATTTAGAAACTGCCCAAAATGATTTAAATAACGGTAAAATTACCCTTTCTGCGTTTAACCGCTTAAGACTTGATGAAAATAAATTTCGTGATATGGTGCAGGGCGTGCGTGATGTTGCTGCTCTTAATGATCCTGTAGACAGCGTTGTTTGGTCTAAAAATATTGCGGAGGGGATAACTTTAAAAAAAGTAACATGCCCGATAGGAGTTATTGGAGTTATATTTGAGTCAAGACCTGATGTCATTTCTCAAATTGTATCTTTATGTATTAAATCATCAAACGCACTGATATTAAAAGGTGCAAGTGAAGCTGTTAATACAAATAAGGCTATTTTTAATACCATTTTAAATGTCTTAAATTCAATAGAGGAATTTCCTCAAAATATGATTAATATGCTCTATTCAAGAGATGATGTTAAATTAATGCTTGAGGCTGATAGTTATATAGATTTAATAATCCCTCGCGGTTCAAATTCACTTGTAAAATTTATAAAAGCAAATACAAAAATACCCGTTTTGGCTCACGCTGACGGAATTTGCCATATTTATATTGATGAGTTTGCAGATATAAAAAAAACTATTGATATTGTAATTGATTCAAAATGCCAGTATCCTGCAGCTTGCAACAGTGTTGAAACGCTTTTAATCCATAAATCAAGATTATGTGATATTCTTCCAAAACTGGTTGATAAACTTGTTGAAAATGGGGTTAAACTCTTAGCTGACAGCTCAATAGTATCAATCTGCAATAAGGTTTCATTAGCCTGTGAAGATGATTGGAATAGAGAATACGGCGATAAAATTCTTTCAATAAAAACTGTAAACTCACTAGATGAAGCAATTAATCATATTAATAAATATGGCTCAAAGCATACTGATTGTATTATAAGCGAAAATGATGAAAACGCCGAAAAATTTATGTCGCTTGTTGATTCCTCAGGTGTATATAAAAATATTTCAACTAGATTTGCGGACGGCTTTAGATACGGTTTTGGGGCGGAAGTTGGCATATCTACATCCAAAACTCACGCAAGAGGCCCCGTCGGTCTTGATGGACTTACAATATACAAATATAAACTATACGGCAATGGTGATATAGTTTCTGATTTTGTATCAGGGAAAAGAAAATTCTTAAAAGATTAATAAAAAAAGAGCCTTATTTAAAGGCTCTTTTCTCATTCTTTAATATCCTACTTGCGCTCGTTAACTGAAATCAATCCTTTTTTTTCATAATTTTTAACTATATATGGGTATACTTTTTCAGCTTTAGGAACAGCCATAACTTCACCATTTATAATGTAATGACTTTCAATATATTTCTTTTGTTCAGGAGTTGAAGCAATTAAACCAGTTTCCGTATTAATGCTATCTAATACATGTCTGCGTTCAAAATCTTCAAGTTTAAAATCACCACTAGCTATTTGCATTGTAGTATAATAAAGAGCATTTAATGTTCCGCAATCTGCCCAAGGTTCATCTGTAGGTATTGCAACAATCTTTTGACCGCCGACAATTGATTTTGCCTTAGTAACAGCATTAATAAATTCGCTTTGGTTGCTGATATTTCCTACAACTTTAGTTATGTCAGCTGCGATTTCAGTAATATCATCTTTTTGTGTCAAAGACATTAAAATAGGAATAAATGTTTTAGACCAATCTCTTGGCTCTTTGCCTTGACCTGCTGGGAAGAATGGCTCCATAATAGCTAGTGCTTCAAATGCTTCTTTACTTACTGCAAATTGGAAAGTATTTGTTAGACATTTTCCGTTTCTTTCGTACCCATTTGGTATTACTTTCGGTTTTTCTTTAAATTCTAAGATTTCATTATCAGCACCAAGTTTCATTATACCAAAACTGCCTTTTGCATCATCAGATTTAACTTCTTTTGCAATCATGGCTATTGCGGTGTTACCTTGTTCCATTTTTTCAAACATTTTCTTTGTAGCATTTGTCATTCTAGACATAGAGTCATTTGGGAAAATAGCAAGGTATTTTCTTCCAGAGCGTTCCATTTTATTGTATAAATCAACAGTAAATCCGCCGTTTCCTTTATTTACGCCAGATTTATTCAAGTAGAACTTAATGTTCTTACCAATTTTAAGCTGACCTTTAGAACAGTTTAACAAACCAGCATTATGTAATGAAACAAAAGTTGTTTCCATTGGTGTTAAACCTGTTGCTGTTCTAAATACACCTTTTGTTGATTGTGCACCATTCTTTTCTCCGTGCATAATACCGCTTGATGAAGCATTAGTATACTCTGCCCTTGAACCAAATCCGCCTGCCAGCATTGCTAATTGTAAGTTTTTTGCACCTTCTTGCGGATGGAATTCTCTTAAAACTATTTCACCACTGTCAATTTTAGCGATAAAGTCTTCTATTGATTTGATAATTTCTGGAACAAATCTGTTTTCTTCCATACCGATTACGATTTCTGTTCCGTTGTTATTAGGATCAACAGGTTTGCTGTCAGAAATAGACTCTGTTCTAATAGGCGCTTCAGGCATTACAGGCTGTTTAAAAGGTTTAAATGTATTTTCTTTTTGCAGTGCATGTGCATATAAATGCCCAGAGCCTGCTTTTGTTTTTATTCTACCAGCATTTGTTAAAAGAACATTATCACCATCTTCAATAACAGCCATTAAATTACCTTTTGTATTTAAAACATAAGCTTTTTGCTCATCTGCCATTGCTGAAGAAGGTCTTTGGTATATACTTATTAATTGTTTTAAGTTTTCAGTTTTTCTATGATTTCCACTTTCTGGAGGACGAACAGCCATTTCATACATAATATAATCATACGGCATTTTTTTAATTTGAGTTCTCGCTATAATCGGATTTGTTGTACTTTGATTTTGAGCAACATTTATATTTGTTTTTATTGCGTCATATTCTGAGGGTAATTCTTCAGCATATTTTTTTATAATTTCAGATACTGCAACTTGTGAACCAACAGCTTCACCTTTTTCTCCTCTTTCATCTGTACAGGTTTTCATTTGTGTTGTTAATTCTTTGAATGCATCTGATAAGCTTTGACCAAAACTTACTGTTTTAGCTGTTTGTATACCAAACATTCCTTGATATGCTTTTGCTATATCAACTCCGCTATAATTGTTAGAGAATGCAGGTGTTGTTGCATAGCTGTTTTTTTGTATAGGTTGTGAGTATTTCTTGTTTAATAATTCTGCAGCATTTGCTGCGCTTGTTGCTCCAATTTTTTGTATCATTAGTATTCCTTTCATACAAAAATAAATATACTTCGTTTATTTTAAAACTCCTAATAAATTAATTTGCTAAAAAAAGTTATTAAAATTTATAAATTTTAATAACTTTTTTAATTTTTATACTCTTTTACTTTTATTTACTTTTCAATAGTTAACATGGTTAATATTAACTCATTTACTATATGAGGAGGAATGATACAGCCTTTTCTAATAAACTTATATCCTTTTTCATTTACTTCATAAACTCCAATTTCTTTACCGTCTTTTGTTACTACACCGTTATTGTATACGTATGTTTTACCAAGTCTGAATACTTTTACAATGTCATCAGCCGCTTCACTTAACAGTTTTCCGCTTGTATTATAAGCATAATAGGTATTACCTTTATTAACAATTATTACAGGATATAAGAAATGGAAACAAGGTGTTTTTATCGTAATAGTATCAAATTCAGCTGGTAATATCATGCTGCTTTCATAACTTTGACCAATTTTACCGTTATTTTTTACAATTACATAATCCTTATTTCTTATTGTAATTAAACCTTGTAGTCCTTGTTTATATTCAGATGTTTTTTCATTTTCTGCTTTTATTATTACATCTTTTTTAATTGAAGCGATTTTTAATATTTTAGGTACTTCAATTTCATCAGCTGAAGCAGTTTGGGTATTAATAGCCTCTATCTCTTCTGTTTCAGTTTTATTAATATTATCTTCATTATTTTCTGTATTTTCAGCAAGAGCAGCTTTCTTAATATAGCTATCTTTAAATACATCTCTTACATCAGTTACTAAAAGTTTTAATTTAACAGGAATGATTGTATTATCTTCTTCTGCACCGATTGTTTTACCAGAAGTATAGAATAGCCTGTATTTTCCGTTAATTTTAGCTGAAAAATATTCATCATCGCCATTTTTAATTATTGCCACTTTTTGATATATCGGGGATAAAAGAATATTACCTTCTTTATCTGTAACACCATATCTGCCTTTATTCTTTATTTTTACATAATCTCCAAGCAGCTTTACATCTTCCATTGGAGCTAAAAAAATTGTTTTTAATTCCAAATTGCAATATCCAATTTTGTCGTCACGTTTTATTTTAAATTGGACAAAATCATCTAAAGGTTCTACACTATCCCACTCGGCAGCTAATAAAGGTGCATGTGATTCTTTATCTCTTATTCCATATTTGCCGTTTTGTTCTATAATTTCAACTTTTTCATTTCCGCTTATAAATGAATTATCATTTTGAGTAGTTTCACTAACTGTGATATCCTCACTTACTGCTGCTTCTTCATCTGCTGCTTTTATTGCAGTTATGTTAAAGGAAAAAAACACTAACAATAATAAAATAATCTTTTTCATAAAACTTCCTTTCATAATATATAAATAATAACATTCTACCTATTATTAATGCAAGAAATTATATCTTTTATTTCACTTGTAATATCAGTTTTATATTTTAAATTTTTTGCAATGATTTGTGCAAATTTAGCTTTTTTAAACTCACCCAATTGCCTTGTTCTATATATGTAGTGTAAATTGTCGCACATTTTGCAATGAATATTTAAATCTTTCTTTTTTATGGGAAGTATTGTTTCATATTCATTATTCAATGCTCTTTTTATTAGATTTTTTGAAAGTATATCTTCAAATTCTCCTTTTTTGAGCATAATTATTTTATCTTTATTTAAGAGTATTGGATTTAATTCTTCATAAATTTCTTTTGCATCGTTATCAAATAGTAGTACAATCGGAATTTTTAATTTGTTTTTAAATTTCATATACAGTGCTGGGCTTTTACTTTTTCCGCCTGCCCCGATAATAAAAATACCTTTTTTATCAAAATCAAATCCGAGTTTTTTGGCAAATACAGGCAGTAAAATTTCTTCCGTTATTCCCTCAACAATAATAAGTTTATTAACAGGATATGTTAATTCATCTTTTCTTTTAGTTATATTTAACTTTAAATTTATTAAATTTTTTGGGGCTGTATTAATGTCTATATTTTGTAATACTGGTTTTATATTTATTTCTGTATTTATATATTGTTTAATATATTCATCAATATTTTTAAATGAGTGAATAAATAATTCTTTTAAAATATTATTTTCATCATTTTTTTTTGCCGCAAAAACTTTTTCAACTGAACTATTCCAAATAAGTTTAAATAGTTTACAAATCTCTTTAGCAGGTAATTTATCAAGTTCAGATATACCGTATTTAGGATTTATTAAACATTTTAAAAGCACATCATAAAAAACTCTTTTATATGTGTCTTGCGGGAGTTTAAATCTTGAGAGCCTATCTAAATTAATAATAAGCTCATTTTTAGTTAAATATTTATATTTTAAGTTTTTCATTAAAATCATACATAAAATAAAAGGAGCGGAAAATCCGCTCCTTATGTAATTATAAACTATATATTTAACATTTGTCTTTGATTATTAGTTTTATTAACTGTTTCAACTAAAGATTTAACAACAGCTACCATAGCTATATCAGAATTTAATTTATTTACACAAGAACCAACACCAATAGCGCTTGCACCTGCTGCAAAAGCCATTGCTGCAGTTGTTGTTGTAATTCCTGATGCTGTCATTATTGGGATTGATACGTTTCTTGAAAGTTCTATTGTATTAGATATAGAAACTTCAGCAGTTTGTAAAAGACCTCTTGCACCTGAGTTTGTAGCTGTAGTAGTAGCTGCACCTTCGGTTTGAATTAAATCAATTCCCATTTCTTCCAGTTTGCAAGCTAGTGAAATTTGTTCAGAGATATCAATATGTCCTGGAATAGTAACGCATATAAATGTTTTTTCTCCATTTAATAAAGAAATTGTTTCTTTTACAATGTTTAAAACATCTTCAGCAGAAAATCTTTCACCTTTTTTGTATAAAGCGTCAAAGTTTCCTACTTCAATAGCGTCAGCACCTAATCTAACTGCATTTGCAAGTTCTGAAGGTATGATTGAAGATACAAAAATCGGTAAAGAGGTTAATTCTTTAACCATTGATATAATTTCTTCGTTATAACAAATATCAACAGCACTTGCCCCGCCCATTTCTGCAGCTTTAACTACGCTTTTTACGCTTTCTTTATTGAAATTGTCAATACCTGCAATGATTTTTATTGCTCTTTTTTCATTTAAGTGTCTTTTAAAAATCTCAATTCTATTCATAAAGTCCTCCTATACAATCAATGTATTAATTATATCATGCATTAAAAAAAATAAAACAGGCTTAATATGAGCCTGTTTTTATTTTATAAAAATTTAATATTAGTTATTTAGTGTGGCCAGTCCAACGGTGGTCAATCTCTGATTTCTTTTCAGATAAATCAAGAGAAGCGTTCCAAATGTTTGCAATTAAGCTGCCAGCCATAATAACACCGCCGACGATTAATCCAAGTTTACTATTTGCAGGTTTCTTTTTAATTTTATTATATATAGAAATACCTGTATATGCTACAGAAGCTGCAATTCCACCCTTGAAAATACCTTTGAAAAATCCTTTTGTATAAGCTTTAACGGATGCAAAATATTTTTTTATATTAGCAATAGTATTCTTTAATGCTTTAATAGGGCCGCGTTTTGTTTTCTTTTCTTCTTTTTTTGTTGATGTTTCAAAAGAATCCGACTTGCTTGGAGTTTCTACTTTTACAGCAGGCAAAGACTCTTTTACGCTGACAGAAGGTTCTGTTTGAGTCTGAGCAGCAGTACTTTTACTTACTTCTGTAAACTGTGTCATATTATTAAATACACCTGTTGTCATATTTGCCTCACTTTACTTTTATACTTATTGAAAACTTATAAATGTTTTTTTTTGACTTTTTTATGCTAATTATTAACTTTTGTAACGCAAAATTTTAATACAGAAATATATTACTTACTAACAAGTTTTAGCATTTCTTTTACTGCGTTGTCAAGCCCTATAAATACTGCTTTTGAAATAATAGTGTGACCAATATTTAGTTCGTTAAGATTAGGAATTTCGTGCATTCTGTGTACGTTTTCGTAGTTAAGACCGTGTCCTGCATTAATTTTAAGACCTAAGTTTTGCCCTAATTCCGCAGCATTTTTGAGTCTTATAAATTCTTTTTCTTCATTTACACTGCCATAAGCAAGGGAATAAGCACCAGTATGTAATTCTACAAATTTAACACCAATTTCAGCAGCTGTTTCAATTTGCTCTTTATCAGGAGTTATAAATAAACTAACTTCAATATTTGAATTTAAAAGAGGCTTAACAAATTCTTTCATGTAGTTTTTATTTGAATATACATCAAGACCGCCCTCTGTTGTAACTTCCTGTCTGCGTTCTGGAACAATACAACATGCGTTTGGTAATAAATCCAATGCGATTTTTTGCATCTCCTCAGTTGCTGCCATTTCAAGATTTAATCTGCATTTTAAATCCCGTTTGAGCGAATAAACATCTTTATCTTTTATATGTCGTCTATCCTCTCTTAAATGTGCTGTAATGCCGTCAGCACCTGAATTCATACATATTCTTGCGGCTTCAATAACATTCGGTTCATTTCCGCCACGTGCATTTCTTAAAGTTGCAACATGATCTATATTTACGCCTAATAACATTTATTTTCTCCTAAGAGTATTTTATATAAAAAAATAAATTACATCAATTTTTTTCTGATATAATATAAAAGTGTTGGGCGGTTGGCGCAGTTGGTAGCGTATCACATTGACATTGTGGAGGTCGCTGGTTCGAGTCCAGTATCGCCCACCATTTTTTTACCATTTTTTAAATATAAAGAACACAGCAAGTATAATAAAGCAAAAACCTACTAAGTAGTTCCAGCGGAACTCCTCTTTTAGATACAATACAGAGAATACGCTAAAAACAATTAATGTTATGACTTCTTGAATTGTTTTTAGTTGCGCAGCCGAGAAATACTCATGCCCGATGCGATTAGCAGGAACTTGGAAGCAGTACTCTAAAAGGGCGATACCCCAGCTAACTAGAATAACAATCCAAAGTGCGGTGCTTTTATATTTTAAGTGACCGTACCAAGCGAATGTCATAAAGATATTTGATATTGTTAATAATAGTATAGGTAAAAACTGTCTAATCATAGTGTAAATTATGGTCTGATAGAATAGGAGAGATTCTCTTGTATCGTAGGCGAGCGTAACGAGCCATACGAGACAGGATACTTGAAAAGTAAAACTCAGTTAAATGCGACAACGAGAGCATTTAACCAGTTCGAATCTCTATCTTGTTTCATTATGCGTGTTGATAGAATGGAGACGGAGAGATTCTCTTGTATCGTAGGCGAGCGTAACGAGCCGTACGAGACAGGATACTTGAAAAGTAAAACTCAGTTAAATGCGACAACGAGAGCATTTAACCAGTTCGAATCTCTATCTTGCTTCATTATGCGTGTTGATAGAATGGAGACGGAGAGATTCGAACTCTCGTCCAGAATGGGATATAAAAAAGCATCTACAAGCGTAGGTCTGTTAATTTAGGTAAAATTACGGCACGAACCAATCCTATAAGATTACCATAGCAGTTTTAACTGATACGCAGTTTGGAAGTAAAACTTAATTCCGCTACTTCCATTACGGAACTGCAGCTTGCATGTTGGCGCTATATTAAACGGCAAGCTGGTCTAATATAACGGCTGAACTGCGCTTACGCAGCAAGAGCAGCAGCTCTTGAAAAATCAGCTTTTACTACGTTGTTTGTAGCGTTTATTTTAGTTTGC
>CANQRT010000031.1 GCA_947626325.1 Candidatus Gastranaerophilales bacterium
CTAAAGTTCGTGAAGCGCTTAAAAATAAGGAATAATTTAATTTAAAAAGAATATATATTTTTTTAATAATAAAGCAATGCTGTTTCCGAAAAACAAAATTGTAAATGTTGCAATTAATAATGCGGGGCCAAACGGTATTGCTTTATAGCCTTGTTCATTGGTTGATTGTTTTAGACCTGTAATTGATTTTATTGCAAAATATGTTAGTGCTATTACAAATGCAAATATTAAATATAAGTTTAAAGTAAATATATTTGATAAAATCCAATAGATTAGGGCAATCACAGCGAAAGCAGAAAGTGAAAATATAAGTTTATATTCCTTTTTTTCATATAATCCTTTAAAAAATTGAGGAATAATACATAATGCCTGAATTATTATTGCAGCAAAAACTGCTAGAATAAAATATTTCCAGCCTAATAGAGCACCTGATGCCGCAGCAAGGTAGGTATCACCTTCTCCGAATACTCTTTTGTATTTTTTTACATACTCATTTATATCAAAGTTTTCTTCTGTAATATTTTCTTCATTTACTTTTTCATTCTCTTGGGTTTGTTCAATTGATTTATCAGAATTTTTCTTAACAAGATAATAAGCACCTCTTGCTATTAATTCCATAATAATTACACCTGCAAGAGCCCCTATAAATACTTGAAATATATTTTCAACTCCGTATTTAAAGAATGTTGAATAAACAATTGCAGCTATTATAAATATCCATAAATGATTATCAAATAAGTATTCTTTTTTAATATCCGTAATAATAAGAACAATAGCCATGGATAATAAAATTAAGAGCATAAGGGTTTGTAGTGTTGCTCCAAATGTAAGAAATACAGTTAAAAATAATATAGCTGTAACTGCTTCTACTATAGGGTATTGTATGCTGACCTTGCAGCCGCAGTGTCTGCAATGACCTTTAAAAGTGAAAAAATATGAAAATATAGGAATATTATCAAACCATTTTATGGGTTCAGAACATTGAGGGCATTTAGATGGAGGCAATACTATAGACTCTTTTGTAATGGCTCTTAGTGCAACTACATTTAAAAAACTACCTATAACTGCTCCCGTTATAAATACAAACAAGCATATAATCATATATTCACTCATAAATAATTCCTTTATACCTTTTCTTTTTCTGATAATATTTGTAAAAGAGAATTAAGCGCTTTTTTCAGCCGTCTTGAAACCTGCATTTGAGAAATACCAAGCTTTGCAGCAATTTGAGTTTGGCTCATATCATCAAAATAATTCATTATTACAACTTCTTGAAGTTTTTCATCCAGCTTACTTATTGCATCATTTATTAAAATTTTATCTTCTTGGAAGGTTTCAAGATTGTAGTGATTATCATCTGCAATCTTATCAAACAGAGATAGTGATTCATCATTATTGGTATTTATGTACTGGTCTAAAGATAAAGTTTGTTTACGTCTTTCAACATCAATAACTTCTTTTATTTTGCCTACAGAAGTGCCTAATTCTTCTGCCAACACGGTTTCAGAGGGTTCATTGCCCTCCTCATCTTTAAGTTTTTGCATTAATTTATTAACCCTGTAAGCAAGTTCATAAATTTCTCTCGGTGCTTTTATCATTGATACTTTATCACGCAGATAATGTCTTATTTCACCTGTTATTAAATAAGTTGCATAAGTTTTAAAATTTTCACTTACCTTAGGATTGTATAACTGTATGGCTTTAACAAGTCCGACACTTCCAACTTGAATAATATCTTCAACAGGGTCTGTATTTCTTCTTGCAAGTCCACGGGAGATTTTTTTAACTAAAGGCATTGCTGCAAGCGCTATAATATTTTGGAGGTGTTTTTTCTCCTTTTCATCTTTAGCAGCTTTGTATAACTTTAGCCACTCTCCTATTTCTTCATAATTAATGGTATATTCAGCCATTAAATTCCTCTTTTATCACTATCCTGTTATATTATATCAAATTAAAAGAATATGGTAATAAATCATTTATGTTATACAAACATAATCCGTTATTGTCATCTTCTAGTATAATTTGAATATTTTGCCCTTTTTCAAACTCTTGAAGCCATTGTCTGCATGCCCCGCATGGAAAACATTTTGTTGATTTTGGAGAATAAATAGCAATTTTTAACAATTTTGACTTTTCTCCTGCCGCAATTGCTGTTGATATTGCATTTCTTTCTGCACACAAAGACAGTCCGTAACTTGAATTTTCAATGTTACAGCCTAAGTATACATTTCCGCTTTCATACAGAACACATGCTCCTACTGGAAATTGTGAGTATGGACAATACGCATTCTTCGCTGCTTCTTTTGCCGTTTCAATTAGTTCTTCATTTGATTTCATATTTATATTTTAACTGTAAAATGCCCTTTAGAATATAGTACGTTTGAATGATATAATATTCATGTTTACAATAGTTAAACTATTTACTCAGACTGTTATAAATTATATTATGATATTATAGTATAGAATAAAATTTAAACGAAACAGACAAAGGGATATATCGGAGGAACATTGACGGAAAAAATCAGAATATCCGGAGCAAGACAGTTAAAGGGTGAAGTATTAATCAGCGGGGCAAAAAATGCTGTTTTAAAATTAATGGCTGCTGCGTTGCTTGCTAAAGGTGAAAGTAAAATATACAATGTTCCCGAACTTACTGATGTAGTTATAATGCTTAATGTTATAGAACAGTTAGGCGCTAAAACATTGTATGATAAACAGGAAAAATCAATAAAAATAGATGCCTCTAATCTTACTGGAGTTAGGGCAGATTATGAACTTGTCAGCAGAATGAGAGCTTCTTTTATAGTATTGGGTGCGCTTGTCGGCAGATGTAAAGAAGCTGTCGTTGCACTCCCTGGCGGATGTGCTATTGGGGAAAGAAAAGTTGATTTCCATATTAAAGGACTTGAAGCACTAGGTACTGATATTAAAATAGAAAACGGCTATGTTCATGCTAAAGCTAAAAAACTTATAGGGAATGATATTTATCTAGATATCCCCTCTGTTGGTGCAACTGAAAATATTATGCTTGCAGCAGTTTTGGCTGAAGGTGCTACAAGAATTCAAAATGCAGCTCAAGAACCTGAAATCACAGATTTAGCTAATTTCTTAAATGCTATGGGCGCTGATATTATTGGGGCTGGAACTTCAGAAATTGTTATTAATGGAGTTAAACAAGAAAACTTGCACCCGATAGAATATACAACAATTCCAGATAGAATAGAAGCAGGTACTTATATGGCTGCTTTTATTGCTACTAAAGGTAAAGGTATTATTAGAAATATATTTCCAAACCATTTAACTTTTTATACTTCCAAGCTTTCAAAAATGGGTGCTGATATAAAATTAATAGATCCTACTTCAATAGAAGTTTCTTGTAAAAGAAGATTAGAGGCTATAAATATTATAACTCAGCCATACCCTGGTTTTCCTACTGATTTGCAATCAATGGCAATGTCACTTGCTACTATTGCAGACGGAGTCAGCATAATTACTGAAAGTTTGTATGAAAACAGATTTATGCAAGTGCCAGAGTTACGTAAAATGGGTGCTGATATTCATCAAGAACGTAATCACGCATTAGTTAAAGGGGTTAAAGGTTTAACAGGTGCTAATTTAATGGCAAGCGACCTAAGGGCAGGTGCTTCTCTTGTTATTGCCGCTTTAATGGCTGAGGGTGAAAGTACTATTGATAATATTTATCATATAGATAGAGGTTATGAACTTTTAGAAAATAAATTTAAATTAATTGGTGCTGATATTGAAAGATATTCAGACGATAATGTTGTTCTCAATCAAAATAAAGGAAATTTAAGTGAATCACAATTATAAAAGATGGTATGATCATGATCCTGTTTTGCTTGAAGTTATTAATCTTCTTCAAAACTATCAAAATGAGTTAAAATCTCAGGCAGAAATATTTTTGGCTGAAATTGAAAAAAAAGTTTCTAAAGAAGCAATTGATAAATTTTATGAAATGGTCAGACCAAAAGTCTGCAACCGCTGGTATGATAAAGATCCTGTCATTTCAAGAACAGTTGAGCTATTGCGTGTTGTGCCTCCTGATGTTCAAAAGGCTACTGCTCAAAGTTTTTTAAAAGCACTTGAGGATATGGGTGTTTATAAAAAAGTTTAATTGGCTAATTATTAAATTTTATTACAAATATTATTTTTATTAAGCAATAAAATTTTTTACGGGTTTATAAATAAATGTATATTTTATATGAAAGGAAAAATTATGAAAATTGCACCGGTTTCTTTTGGGAAAATACAGCCCGTTGATGTTAAAGGCATTAAAATAGATTATAGTAAACCAGATGGTGGTATTCCTAAGGATGTTCCAGACAGCGCTGTTGTTGCTCATGGCAGATTAGATAATACTTACATATATCCTATTACAGCAGGTGCTGTAAGAGAAAAAGCAAGAGAAGCTGCTGAAGTATGTTCAAGAAAAGATTATACACCTGGTTCAAGAGCAGATCGAGAAACTCCTGAAGAATATTTAGCAAGAAAAATATATTCAACAGAGTGGTGTATGTAATAAGAAATTATTTATAAAAAAGCGGTATTTTTAAATACCGCTTTTTTTAATCTTTTTTATCTTCTTCTATTTTTTTAACAATTTTTGATTTAACTTTTTCATCAATATCTTCATCATCAGATAATATGTTTTTACGTTTATTCCTTAAAAGAGAAACAAAATTAAGCAATGCAAGAGAATTAAGTGAAGCACGTAACTGCATACTTCTATCTTCAAAAGGTTGATTTTGCTCTTGATTTTCACCTTCTGTCATAAAATATTCAGTACCTTGACTTGCACGGTCATCCGATGTTTTAGCCGCCGTGCCAGAAATATCTCCGCTTTTGAAGTTAATGCCGCCGCCAATTCCAAGAATTCCAGCAGACCTATTGTCAACCACTTACTTCTCTCCTTTGTATTTCCGTCTTGATATTATATATCAAAATCGGATTTTATACAACTTAACATTACTATAAAACTTGAACTAAATTTTTTTTGCGCAGAAGTATAAAATTTTTTAACTTAATTTAATAATTAAGCAATGTCTTTAAAAATTTGCGGAATATTTTTCTCTTGCGAGGTAATGTAATCTATTCCTGAGCCTTTATCAAGCTCCTGAAGTTTTTTAGCTGCCGCTACTTTCTTTTCTGTAACAGAGCGGTTATATTTAGGCAATAATATTCCGAGCATTACTATTGAGAATGCTATATCTGCTACACGGCAAATATTCCTTAAGTTGCGGACTTTTGTTCCAGCTACTTCCTGTGCTGTCTTTAATTCAGTATTCTTTATCCAGTTTCCAAATTGTTTTCCTCTATATTTTATCATTTCGCCTATTGAGTTAGATAGAGGTTTTTCTATTACTTTACTTCTATTTAACAGGACTACGTTTTCACCTAAGAATTTTTTACCTGCATTTGTTTTTGATAATGCTTCAATGGCTGAAGCTGCACCTTTTTTAACGTAATCACCAAGGAAATATAATCCTGAGAAGCTTGCTAAATCTCTTACTGTAGTTTCTCTTAGTTCATTTTCATCCTCAGCACCGAGCATTCTGCTTGCAAATGTTGAAGCAGCTATCCAGCGGCATTGGTCTAATGTTGGGAAAATGTTTGAGAACTGGAACATGCCAAGCGATGGTTTTTTCATCATTGATAATGCTGCTAATCCATACATACTCAATGCTGATATTAATTTTTTAACAAAGAATTTCTTCTTTTGTTTCTCATCCATTTTTTGTGTTGTATCTTTTTTCCCAAAATCTTTATAAATAGGAGCACCTTCTGCTTTAAATTGTTTTCTTGTTATAGCACGGTTTATAGTTTGTACACTAACGGCTATTCCTATTACAAGTGCCATACCAATTAAACTTTTCTTGTTTACAAATTTCTTTAATGATTGAGCATACTTTTCAATAGGAATGTTATTTTTTTCGGCATTAGAAAATCTTGCGCCCATATCTGTAATATCTCTAAGAGTTTCTTCTAAATTAGCCTGCGCGCTACCGTTAAATTTTAAAATATTCTCAGCTCTTGTGATATCAGCCAGTTTAGTTTTAGCGCTTTTTAATAGAGTTTTTCTTTCTCGGCCAGTTTTACTTATAGCCTGAACAATATTTTCTGCGGCTTCTTTAAATTCAGGCATTTCTGCTTTATCAGCATATTTAACCCAAGTTGTGCCGTCTAAGCCTTCAATTGCTTCAAGTGATTTTTTAACAAATTCTTTTGCTTTTTCTTCACTGCTTTGAGCGGGGATATTTGTATATATTTCTTTAAGTTTATCTATAACAGCTCCGTTTGCCCAGGACTGTGCAGGATTTGTTCCTTTTAATTCTTTTGATCTAGGGAGAACAGTTGCTAATGCTTTTACAAGTAATCCTGGCATTAAACAGTTTACAAACAGTCCCGAGAACTCTCTGCGGCATGTTTCAAAAGCTGCAGCTAATCCTGTCTTTAAATCAACTAATGTCCTTGGAATGTTTGTTGATACTGTATCAACAAATGATACTTGTATCATGGCATTTTTATCTAATACGCTGAAGGCTTTATCAAGTACATTAAATGCCCCATCAACAATTCCGCCTTTAAAACTTTTTTCTTTCGGCTGTGTTAAGTGGGTAATTTTCCTTTTATTTATTGGATTTGTATAAATTTTATATTCTGGTGAATTTACTACTTTCAACTTTTTACCTTTTATACTACCATTTGCAATAATATCAATTTAATAATTAAAAATAAAATTTTTTGCTTTTCATGTTTATCCGTTAACAAAAAGTGTTATTAAAAAAATGACATTTTTGCAAATTTTTTAGTGCAAATCGCAAAAAAATGATAGTTTTTTTTAAAAAAATGTAGTTTTTAAATTCAAAATGCAAAATTTTCATATTAAAAAATTCAAATTTACAATTATTAATTTAATGTATCAAAAAATTACATTTTAATGTTTTATATTATTATTGAGGCTTACATGAATATAGGTAAGGTACAGAGTTTTAATTTATTAAGTTATAGCAGGCAGGCACCTGTGAAGTCTAGACCTGCACAAGTTTTGGAGTATCCTCAAACATCAAAAGAAATTTCAAATTTATATTATTATCCGATAAATTTTAAATCAACTAAAAGAACATACTCCAGTAATAATACTAAATTAAAGGAAAAAACTTCAGATTTCCAAATTTGTAAAAAACCAAATGTGCCATGCCCTGCATGTGGTAAAAAAATTATGACAAATTGCCAATTTGAGAAATTTGCTTATGATTTAGCTAATACACCGCCAGATAATTACATAGATTTTCTTGGCAACTATACTGAATATATGCGTCCAGTTGAGGAATCTGCTTACAAAGAAATTAAGGAGTTGTCTGCTAAATTAGCTGAAAAGGGTGAAAATGTTAAGGATATAAGAACTTTAGTTGTAATGCTTCGTGAACAGAAACTTCCTGTTTTACAAAAAGTTCAAATGCGGCTTGTTAAGAAAATGATTGCCTTGGCTAAAACACTTCCTGAAAAGGAACAAACTAATCTTATGAGTAAAATAAATAATTTTAAGAGAGAAATTGTAAGAAAAAAATCGGATTCTCCTTTCAGACGTAAGATAATGATTGAAGAAATTAAACAAGTAAAAATTTCTAATCCTAAGAAATATAGAAAATTACAAAACATAGCGATGCGTTTCCCTGCTTCATCTGACATGACTTCTGCTTGGATTGTTAAATATTCGGGCAAAAATAAATACAATGAAGATTGGGCTTCTTATGATATTGCATTAAGACTCCTTCAAGTTTCTACAGCAAGCACTGACCATATACTTGCTTATGATATAGAAAATAATCATGATGATATTTCTAATTATTTAGCAATGCATGCTGGGTGCAATTCAAGAAAATCCAATAAAACCTTTATGCAATGGCTTAATGAAGATAATGATGATAGATTAAAATATTTAAAAGATTATTTTGAAGTCTGTGATGAATTGATTAGAGATAAAAAAATAACAAAGAAAAAGTATAGACAATATGTTGCAGCTGCAACGCAAACCATTTGTGATATTACTCAAGGTCAAGTTGATTTAAGACCTTCAATTGAACAGGAATTTATGCAATAGTATCGTATTGTCTAAGTGATTGGCTGGCAGCCTTCCTTTTTGTTAAAAAAGAAGTTTTTTGTTTCGGCGGGTGATTTGGGGAAGTTTTAGCAATATTTTGGTCACGCAGAGTATATATTTCTTCTACTCTTGCGTTTAATTTGCGGGGTGAACTTTTATACAACCCTGCTGCGTAATCCATTTCGGGGTCTTTTATGCCATTAGAATTTTTTATCCAGAATTTTGCTGCTAATGCATAAGCATCTTGTTCTTCTCTTACCGAGGTATATGCATCTTTATCTTTTGCATGTACGCTTTCATGTACCAAATATGCTGCTATAACTTGAGGTGCTGCATACATATATTGAGTTGATACCGTTATTCCTTTTTTATAATTTTCATATTGAGCAATATTTGCCGTTCCGCCCATTGATGCAGTTTGTCCAAATTTTATTTCTACATTAGCTAAATCTTTCATATATTCATTGCCAAGATAGGATGTTGCAAGTTCAAGTGCTGTTCTTAAATTATTTCCTGCATATTCCATTTTTGCTCTTTTGGCTTTTTCAGGTGAATACAGGGCTAATGTATCATTTTCAACCTCCATTAAACTGCGTTTTGCTAAGTCATTTTTTTCATCAAGACTTATTGCTTTTTTATAGGTTTCTATTGCATTTTTATATAATCCGCCCTTATGCTGTGCACTTCCAAGTTCTATTAGTATATCAACATCATTAGGATTTTTTGATAAGTATATTTCAAAATTTTCTTGTGCTCTTTTGTAGTCTTTTAAGCCTGCGTATGCTTTTCCCATTTTTTTATAAACACTTATTTCGTCGGGATTTTTTGCTTTTGCTTCACTGTAATTTTTTAGCGCTTCACCGTATTGGTTTTCATTTAATGCTTTATCACCTTTAATTAAAAGGTCGCTTACATCAACGCCTTTAAAGGTTTTTGGTCGATTTAATCCGCCAGAGTATCCAGTTATGCTTACAGGTGTTATTTTTATCAATTTTATGCCTTTAAGTTTTAAGTAACTGCATTTTTAAAACATGAAAATATATTAAATTGACTGCCATGTAAGATTTATTACAAAATGTTAAATCAAATCAAGTATTCTTTTTACTGCTTCATCGGGAGTTATTGTTTCAACATCTCCTGTTTGGCGTGTTTTAAATTCAACAAGATTATCTTTTATTGTTTTACCTACTGTAATTCTATATGGTATTCCGATTAAATCAGCGTCTTTTAATTTAACTCCAGCTCTTTCAGCCCTGTCATCAATTAATACTTCTACATTATTTTCAAGTAGCTTATTATATATATCTTCAGCAACTTTCATTTGCGTTTCATCTTGATCGCTTACGGGGACTACTGTTACAAGGTAAGGCGCTATTGATTTTGGCCAGATTATTCCGTTTTCATCATGATGTCTTTCAACAGATGCAGCTGCCGTTCTTGATATTCCTATTCCGTAACATCCCATAATAAATGGTTTTTCTTGCCCGTCTTTATCTGTGAATGTTGCATTCATTGCTTTAGAATATTTTGTTCCAAGTTTAAATATATTACCAACTTCAATTCCTTTTGTTACCTTTAATTTAGCTCCGCACTCACAGCACAAGTCATTTTCTTCCACTAATCTTATATCAGCTGTTTTAACTGGCAGTTCAACGTCAACACCCCAGTTAGCACCTGTTAAGTGTTTATCTGTTTGATTAATACCGATTACAAAGTTTTTTAATTCAAGCACGGTTTTATCGGCAATTATTTCTACACCTTTTAATCCCTTTGGACCTATAAATCCTGCAACTGCATTGAAACCGCTATTTGACATAATTTCTTCAATTTCATCATTTCTAGCAATTCTTATTTCATTGCCTTGAAATTCGTTCATTAACTTTGTTTCTTCAACTGTTTTATCACCTCGGATTAATGCTGCAACATATTTGCCGTCTATTACATATATTAAACATTTACAAATTACGCTCGGCGGGATTTTAAGATAATCTGCAAGCTCTGTAATTGTTGCGGTATTAGGGGTATCTTTTATTTGAGCACTTGTAAATCCTCCGTCAGTCTGCGCTTTTTCAAGATTTGATACTGCGTGGTTTGAGTTTGCGCTATAACCGCATTCGCTGCAATAAAATACGTCGTTTTCACCTGCGTTATTTTCGCTGTCCTCGTTTACTAAAACCATAAATTCATGTGATACGCTTCCGCCGATTGCTCCTGAGTCTGACTGAACCATTTTTGTTTCTAATCCGCAGCGTTCAAATATTTTTTTATATGCTTTTGCCATTATTTCATAAGATTTATCAAGTCCCGCTTCATCAGAGTCAAAACTGTATGCGTCTTTCATTATAAATTCACGTCCGCGAAGCAGACCAAATCTTGGTCTTATTTCATCTCTAAACTTTGTTTGTATTTGATATAAATTTATTGGAAGCTGTTTATATGAGCGAATACCTTCTCTTGCTACAGAAGTTATTACTTCTTCGTGAGTAGGGCCTAAGCACATTTCACGGTTATGTCTGTCTTTTAGCCTCATCAGCTCTTTTCCATACACTTCCCATCTGCCAGATTCAAGCCACAATTCAGAGGGCTGAACAAACGGCATTAAAAGCTCCTGAGCCCCTGCATTATTCATTTCTTCTCTTACAATATTTTCTATTTTATGCAGTACTCTTTGCATTAAAGGAAGATAATTATATATTCCGTTAGCAAGTTTTCTTATATATCCTGCTCTAACCAGCAGTTTATGACTTATTACTTCAGCGTCAGACGGGTATTCTCTTAGTGTCTGAACAAATAGCTTTGACATTCTCATATAAAATTTCCTTAATATTGTATTTACTTTACAATATTATCATAAAAAATTTTATATTATTGATTTTGTTTATTTATAGATTGGCGTTCAAGTTCTTTTAATTCTCTTATACAGGAGGGAAGAATTTGCTCAAAACATTCTACAATATTAGGGTCAAATTGTTTTCCAGCTTCTTCTTTTATTTTTGCTAATGCTACAGAGGGTACTACTTGGTTACGGTATACTTTCGGTGTTACCATTGAGTCAAAGGCATCTGCTATTGCTATTATTCTTGAGCCTATTGGAATTTCATCACCTTTTTTTCCGTAAGGATAGCCGTTTCCGTCATAAAATTCATGGTGATATTTTATTAATTCCACAACATCTTTTAATTGTTTAATATCGTCTAATATTTTTACACTGTGATATACATGTTTTTTTATTTCTGAATATTCTTCTATGGAGAGCTTTTCTACTTTTGCAAGAATATCATCGGAAACTCCTATCATTCCAATATCATGCAATAAACCTGCAAGCTCTATTTTCCCTGTTGTTGTTTCGCTTAAATGCAAAGCTTTAGCCATTTTTACAGCATAAAAAGTTACTCGTCTGCTTCTGCCTAAAGTATAAGCATCTTTTGCATCTAAGGCTTCAACTATAGCGGTTATTGTTCCAGAAAATAATTCTTTTAAATCATTAATTAATGCTCCATTATCAGCTTTCAACTGCCAATATTCCAGTGCATTTTCTACTGTAAGTAGTACTTCATCAGGA
>CANQRT010000032.1 GCA_947626325.1 Candidatus Gastranaerophilales bacterium
CGCCATTTAAAAGAGGGTGAAAACCCTCTTTTTTGTTGAAAGTTTTTGGGAAAAAGAGGCGAGAACGAGCGAAAGCGATACAAAGCGAAGCACCGCAACGGAGTGAGGATGACTGAGCCTGTATCCGAAGCGAAGCGGAGTGTTACAAAGCAAAGTACTGCAACGGAGTGAGGATGACTGAGCCTGTATCCGAAGCGAAGCGGAGTGTTACAAAGCGAAGTACTGCAACGAAGTGAGGATGTCTGAGCCTGTATGCGGAGTGAAACGAAAATGTGAGAGCCGAGGTGTGCCATTAAAAACAGCAGTATATATACTGCTGTTGGAAAGTTTAGCTATACCAAGTTTTAAATTGTCTTATTTGATGTTCTAATTTTATAAAATCACCTTCAAATTTTATACATCTGTCATCTATATAAAGCCAAGCTGGTTCTTTAATGTTAGTTACATCTTTTATATATTTTTTCAATTTATTGTTTTCCAGCCATTTGTTTGCAATTTCCTTATTTCTGCTTGTAAATAACTTTATAGTATATTCTTTGCTTATGATTTTAAGAAATTCTTTTGCACCCTCTTTTATATCAGGTATAAAATCTTTATTAAAATTCCCTGTATAGTTATTTAATACTCCGTCAAGGTCAATTAATATAGTTTTCATTTTCTTATTATATATTTTTGTAACTTATAAGTCCACTAATTATTTTTTTCAAAGTAGTCAGTTATTTCTTCAATATGTCCGTCTACATCTACTTTTTCCCAGATTTTTACAATATTACCTTCTTTATCTAAAATAAAAGTAGTTCTTTGTATATTTTTTATATTATTATGGTCTTTTAATGCGTTTTTTAATTTATTTAATTTGTCTGAAAGAAGTATAAAATTAAGCTTATGTTTAGTCTGAAATTCAATATGATCTTTGATTTCATTAGCACTTACACCTATAACATGTGCATATTTTTTTAGTTTTTCCATAGCATCTCGAAACCTATGTGCTTCTTCTGTGCAGACAGGGGTATCATCTTCTGGATAAAAATATAATATTATATTTTCACCTTTGAAATCAGAGAGTTTATAATCTTTTTTTTCACCATTTTCATTTATTCCTTCAAGTTCAATATCTAAATAATGCATAAATTTCTCCTTTTTTAATAGTTTATAAAGTATTATGATTTTTATCCTTATTCTTTCATTAAACAGACAAGGTGATTTTTAACAAATGTAAAAGAAAATTAATATATGAAACTTTATTAATTTAAAAAAGTCTATTAGCCCTAAAGAGGTAATAAACAAATATAAAATTTTATATTATAATTGGAAGTAATAAGGAGAGAGTTGTGAAAGATTTTATTAAAAATTCAACATTAATAGCATTGTCACTTTTGATAGTGAGTATTTCATGCTGCAGAAGCAATACGGCTATAGCGCAATCCGATACGGAATTATATGATTCTGTTTGGAAGATAGTTAATACAAAATATCTGGACAAAACTAAAAACGGTCAGGATTGGGACAAGTGGAGACATAAGTATGATGATAAAATTAAGACTCCAGAGGATGCTTATGTCGCTATAGATACTATGATTGCAAGTTTGAATGACAGATATACCAGATTTGTTCCGCCGAAAGAATTTGAAGAAGAAAAAAATGCAATTAAAGGCTCATTATTTGGAATTGGTATTCAAATTGGACTTCGTGAAGGTAAAATCTTAATAATAGCACCAATAGAAGATACTCCAGGAGAAAAGGCAGGACTGCTAGCAGAAGACGAAATTCTTTCTATAGACGGAGTTTCTACTAAAGATATGACTATAGATAAAGCTGCCGATAAAATTAGAGGTAAAAAAGGTACGACTGTTGAGCTTTTAATTAAGCGAAAAGGTGTTCCCAATAAGGTTTACAAGGTCGTTAGAGATGAGATTGCAATTAAATCTATTTCGGTTAAAGCTCCTGAAAATATTAAGATTGATGATAAAATTGGTTATATCAGATTAAGTTCTTTTATGGGACGTAATGTCGGCACTGAATTTAAAGACATTATGACTAAATATAAAGATAAAGATGGTATTATTATTGACCTTAGGGCTAATACTGGCGGACTTTTAAATAATGCAATTTATATAGCTGATTTATTCCTTGATGATGAAATTATTGTAAGCACCGTGGATAGGGATGGATATAAAGATACTTCCCGCTCGACTAAGAAGTATTTTTCAACACAACCGCTTGTAGTTCTGATTAACAAAGGCAGTGCTTCTGCAAGTGAAATTTTATCAGGAGCCTTGAAAGATAATCAGCGTGCTATTTTAATAGGTGAAAATACTTTTGGTAAAGGTCTTGTTCAAGAAGTTAAAAGTTTGACTCCGTTTGGTGCTGGGTTAAATATTACAATTCAAAAATACTTAACTCCCAACGATACAGATATTAATACAAAAGGTATTGCACCTGATATTGAGGTTAAAATTACCGAGCAAAATATTAAAGATAAAGATGATGTTCAGCTTAAAAAAGCGCAGGCTGTTTTACTGCAAATGATTGCAAACGAAAAACTTTCGGTTAACCATTAATCTTGTGGTAAATAATTTGAGCGGCATTTAATACAGGATCAATAGCTGGAGAATACGGCGGTGAATAGGGTAAATCCAAATTCATAAACGACTCCAGCTTTGTTTTGCTTAATATTGCAGGTATCACTGTATTTATTCTTTGGTTTACATCGCCTTCGCCGATACCTTGTATTCCAAGTATTGTTTGAGTATTTTTATCTACTATCAATTTTAATGTCATAGTGCCTGTGTTTGGCATATAACCTGCTTTATCACGCTTTGTTACAATCGCAAACTCGGGCTGAAATCCAAGTTCTGTTGCTTCACGGTAGCTTATTCCTATTATTGATATTGTTAAATTAAAGTATTTAGTTATTGTGGAATTTAATATTCCGTCAAAAAAACAGCTTCCTCCTGCAATATTGATTGCAGCACATCTGCCTTCTTTATTAGCGGTAGAACCCATTGGCACCCAAGTATACCTGTTTGTTACAAGATTATAATTATCTGTACAGTCACCTACAGCATATATTCCCTGCTTGGATGTTTTTAGTGTTTTATCTACTTTTATACTGTTATTTATACTTAATTTTATTCCAGTTCCTTCTAAAAAGTCTGTATTTGGCCTTACTCCTGTTCCAAGTATAACAAAATCTGTTTCAATTTCTTTTCCTGAGGCTGTTATAACCTTACTTACTTCTCCAGACTCATTGCCTGTAAAGGCTACAACTTCTTCATTTGTATATATACTAACTTGTCCAGGGTTTCTGCCTATCATATAATCCGTTACCATTTGCGAGAAATCCTCATCAAACATTTTTAATATTTGTGAGTTTCTCTCTATTAATGTTACGTTTATATTGTTCTGTACCAGAGCCTCCATAAGTTCAATTGAAATGTACCCGCCGCCTAATAATACCGCCTTCTTTGATGTTTGCATTTTTTCTTTTATTGCTATTCCGTCTTGAATTGTTCTTAAAGTGAATATATTTTTTAAGTCTATATTTGCTATATTAGGTATTATTGGTACTGCTCCAGTTGCAATAACAAGTACATCATAATTTACTTCATATTTGTTGTCTGATATTAAATCTTCTAAAAGAACAGTTTTTTCTTCGGTATTTACTTTTAAGCACCTTTGCTTGATATGCACTTCAATGTTTTGTTTTTGAAAATCCTCTGGAGTCCTTAGTATTAATGTATCAGGGCTTTGTATTATGTTTTCTATATAATAAGGTAAACCGCAGGCTGAGTATGATATTATTTCCTCCTGCGTATATAAATCAATTTTTATTTCTGGATCTTGCCGTCTTAATTTTGCTGCGGTTTTTGGCCCTGCTGCTCCGCCTCCAATTATTACTACTTTGTCTGTCATTTCTTTTTCCTTTAAAATATCATTCTTTGCAGTTCTATCCCGCTTATTTCTAATAATGCTTTTTCAACAACTGTTGAATTTTCTTCTTTGTCTATCTGCAATAGTATTATTCCTGTGCTTGAACAAAATATTGATGAATTATTAATTCCTATTCGCAATTTAATAATGCAGTTGAACTCTGTTAGTATCTTTTGCAGTTCAACCGCATTATTTTCTTTGTCTGGAAGTTTTATTCCTATTATTACCGTCATAGGTTAGTCTTTTATTTCAAGTCTTTTTGTTTTCTTTTCTTCGGTTTCTAATTTGGGTAAATGTATATCAAGAATTCCCTTTTTTAATTCAGCGGTTGATTTTTCAACATCTACTTCGTAAGGGAAATATATTGTTCTTGAATAACTTCCGTATCTAAATTCAGATTTATGATATTTGTGTTTTTGATTTTCTTCGTCTTTTTCTATCTCTTTTTTGGCTTCTATTTTTACGTATGATTTATTAATGTCTATATTAATATCCTCTTTTTCAATTCCAGGAAGCTCTACTTTTACGCAGTAATAATCCTCGTATTCTTTAACGTCAACAGGCATGGCCATTCCGTCTAATTCTTGATGAAATATATATTCAGGGAATAAGTTATCAAAACTCCTTTGCAGAATGGAATTTATATCCTCGTTTAAAGTATTTAAAAAAGTGTCAGGTTTTTTTATTAAGTATTTCATTTTCATCTCCTATGCAGTTTTGTGTTTCTTAAACAGTCTGCAAGAAAATGAATTTTTTTTCATTACCTTAAAGGCTAATAGCCGTAATTAAATTTCTTCTAAAGGTTCTATAGTGCCTAACTGTTGTTTTTTAAGTTTATTTACCACTTTATCAACAAGAAATTCGTATGATTTCATATCTTTAATTTTTTCAGAGAACTCTTTAACAAGCATATCCTCTACCATTGAGCGAAGTTTCATATCTTCTTCTATGAATTTATTTTCTTCAATAATAGAGTCGAGAAGTGCATCTTTTGTTTGTGAATTTTTACTGCCTGAAAAATTGAGCCATTGATTTTTCAGCTTCACATTTTTAATTTCTTTTACTAATTTAAAGTTTTTTAGATTGAACATTTTATGCAAACTTCTCCATTTTTAAATGTTACATCTTGAACACTTTTTGCATTTGACTCCTTTATATATGATAAAACATTTTCCATGCTTTGTACAGTCTTCATCTTCTCTACTATTGAATACATTACTAAATTAAACAATAAAGAATTATTTTTTAATCGGGGAAATTCTTCGTGCAATATTTTTGCTACCATTAACCCTAATTTTTCACCATTTGTGTATTTCATTTCAATCGGATTTGTCATGGATGATTCTGATATTACTTCATTATGGCATGTCCTATTTTGTTCCTTTACCCATTCAATGGTTACTTTTTTCTCGTTTTTTAACATTTCTTTTACCTTTATTTTCCGATTTACATCCGAGTTAAAAAAGATGTGTGAATTTTTTGGATTTACAAAAAATGAAAAATCATTTACAAATCTTCATAAATGTCATTATTAAAAAATGTAAATTTCATAAAATCATTAGTAAATTTTATATTATGTTTTGTTTTTTTGTCCGTAGTATATAAAAAATAACTTGAAAGGTAGTATAATGGCTGATTTGTCAGTAAATCAAATATCTGCGAAATCGATAAATCCTAATCAGAATGGTGTATCAGGTCAATATGCAAAATTAAAAGCAAAGTATGAACAATTTAAAAAACAATATAAAACAAGTGATTTTGCTAATGCTCCAACTCTTTTAGAGCAGGAAATTAAATTGTTAAAGGATTTAAAAGCTGCTGCGATATTAGAACGTATTGCAGATGAAGAAATGAAGTCTATTGACGAACGAATAGATGAAATAAGTAAAAATTTAAAACCGCAAGGTGACATTAAAGCTAATAATCAAAATCCTTATGTTACAGCTGCGAATATTAAATACAACGACCCAATAAGACGTAGCACTCTAGATGAAATTAAAAATTTTAAGTTTGATACTGTATCATTTGAAAAAATGTTAGAACAAGTTGAAAATCCAGACCAGCTAATAAATTTTGCGGCAAGACTTTCGGAAAATGATGTTCCATTAGAAGATATAATTCGTATAACAGATATGCTTCTTATGCAAATAGTTGATGAAAATGGCATAAAAACAGGTAAATTCTCAATTTCGGAACAATCCATAAAATCTGTTATTACTGCTCAAGGTGCAATTCATTTATATAATCAAAATGAAAAAAATGAAGTAAAAAGTCCTGTATATAATCTAGGTGTGGAATATGAATATTCAGATAAAGGATTTATCATTAAACGTAAAGGCAAAGTAATATACTCTGAATTAAATGATTTGTTTGGATTGTTAAATAAACAAAAAGGAAAACATAAGCAATATCAAAATTCTATTCAATCAGATGAACGCCGTATTTTGTTTGATTTTATAAAAAAATATAAAGATGAAAATGGAGTTATTCCTTATCAATATAGTATGGCGGCTTTACACTTAAGGAAATCAGGAATTGTTAATCGTGAGCTGTTAAATTTGATTGATGCTTGTGTAAATAGTGACGGAAATATAAATAGAAATAAATTATACAAAATTTCAGAATTGAAAAAAGCAGGTGCTTTAAGTGAAGATATTTTAAAAATCCTTGATAAATGCAGAGTTGATGAAGATGGAAAATATAATTCTAATGATGTTAATATTGCAATAGGCTTAACTAAAGCTGTTCTTGGAGCAAAACAGGTTTGTGAACTGCTGCCGATTTTAAAAGATTGTGCATTTTCTAAGGATAATGTTTACACTGCTTATGATTTTGTTACTGGAGCTTCTCAATACTTTAAGAGCAAAGACAATCTTGTTCAATTAGTTAAGATGTGTATGACTAATGATAATAAGTTAGATGAAGATGCCATTGATATGATTGATACAATGTTCTTTAACGAAAATAATAATTTAACCGAAGAAGAATTTATGGATTATGCAATGGAGATACTTCAAATAGCAAGAGGCTCAAATGATAGAGTATCTGACGGAGCATGCAGTATTTGTTATGGATTAACTCAGTTGAATACTTCTTTAAGTAAAACAAAAAATATTCTTCAGCTTTGCCGTGATTCTGAAGGAAATGTCAGCCAAGAGCTAGGTGATATTATTTGGGCTATTGGTATTAATGACAAATATAAATCCGAATGCAGTGCTGATGATATTATAAAACTTATAAATATATGCAAAAAAGACGATAATCTTGATAATGATAATATAGAAAAATTAATGTCTTTAATTAAGCAAAATATTCCGATAAATGATATATTAACGCAATTTATAGGTTAATTATCATGCTTATCATTTTCTATCCAGACATAAGTTTTAGGCAGTGTTGAAGCAAACGGATTATTTATGTCTTTGTGATTTATAGGGTTTGAAACATAAGCATTAATTTGATTTATTCTATTTTTTATTTCGTTAAAATAAATTTTAATATTCATAGTTCTTCCAACATTTATTTTTAGTATGAAATAACGAGATGTAAAAAGTAAGATGAAAAAGACTTATTTTTTGTAAAAATATTAAACGGATGTATAATGTACAAATGAATAATAAAATACTAATAGTGGATGATACTAAATCTTGGCTTTTATTCCATAAGGAACTTATTGAGGAGTTGTATGGAGATTTTTTTGAAATAACAACTGCAAATTCAGCTTTTGAGGCATTAGATATTATAAGACATAATATTGATAATCCATTTTTGCTGATTATAACGGATTTGCAGATGGAAATGGATTTTGAACCTAAGCTTGCTGGGGAATGGCTTATTGAAAATACCAGAACAATTAAAGAGTATTCCTCTGCTAATATTGTTATTATTTCTGCTATGTATAATATAGAACAAATCGCAAAAAATTATGGGGTTGAGTGTATATCTAAACATTTACTTATAAGAAATAAGCTTCTTATGAAATTTATGTTTGAAAAATTAATGCCGTTTTTAGATAAAATATAATTTATGTTTGTGTTAGTATATATTTGATTATGGTTAACCTTAACATGTCGAAATATACAATAATAACACTGGATGAAGCGCCCTCCACTAATAGCTGGGCACTTGAAAATGTTTCAAATTTGGATGACGGAGCGGTTGTATTTACTACTCATCAAACAGATGGGCGGGGACGTTATAATCGTAAATGGGTGTTTGATAATTCTGATAATATTTATATGTCTATAGTATTAAAGCCTAAAGATGTTAAATGTTATCCTTTTGCAAATTTAACTCAATATTTATCTGTTGTGGTTTGTAAGTTTTTAAATTCAAAATTTGCACTGGATGCTAAGATAAAATGGCCTAATGATATCCTTGTAAACGGGGCTAAAATATCAGGTATTTTAGCAGAAACTTATACTAACAATAATAAAATTGAAGCAGTTGTTTTAGGCTTGGGGTTAAATGTAAATATGAAACATGAAACTCTTGAAAAAATTGACCAAAAGGCTGTCTCAATTTCTGAACTTTTAAGAGGATATTATGATTGCGACAAACTTGTTCGTGATTTATTAGATTTGTTTTATTTGGGTTATGATGAGTTTGTATCTTTAGGATTTAACGCTATAAAAGATTATTATGTATCAAAATGTGATTTTCTCGGTAAAAATATTTTTATTAGAGAAAATGAGGGGAAAAAGAGTTATTTTGCTAAAGCTATAGATGAAAACGGTCTATTAATTGCAATTGATGAAAATATGAAAGAATGTAAGATAATAACAGGAGATTTATTATGTTAACAGAAGGTTTAACATTAATGGGTACAGGCATGGGAACGGTTTTTTCGTTTCTTGTTATTTTGTGGTTAGCAGTAAGTGTAATGGGAAATGTTATTGCTTATTTGAATAAGATATTTCCAGAAAAAGTTCAGCAAACAACTGCTGTAACCGCAAAAACTGCAAATAGTGATGTAGAGCTTGCAATTGCTATTGCGGCTGCAAAGTATAGAAAATAATAATATTAGATATAAGAGGGAAAGAAAATGACAAAAAAACAAATTAAAGTTATGGATACGTCATTCCGTGATGGATTTCAATCCGTTTACGGCGCAAGAGTATTCACAAAGGATTTTTTGCCTGCACTTGAAGCAGCAGTTGCAGCAGGATTAAAACATTTTGAAGTGGGTGGCGGTGCTAGATTTCAATCACCTATATTTTATTGCAATGAAAACGCTTTTGATATGATGGATACAATCAGGAAAACTGTTGGACCTGATATTAATTTGCAAACTCTTGCAAGAGGTGTAAATGTAGTAGGACTTGATTCTCAGCCACGTGATATCATTAATCTTCATGCAAAAATGTTTAAAAAACACGGTATGACAACAATTAGAAACTTTGATGCTTTAAATGATGTTAACAATCTTATTTATTCAGGACAGTGTATTGTTGATAACGGATTAAATCACGAAGTTACAATAACTATGATGGAATTACCGATAGGCTGCACGGGTGCTCATGATGTTGCATTTTATGAAAGGGTACTGCGTTCAATATTAGATGCTGGAATACCATTTACCTCTTTAGCATTTAAAGATGCTTCAGGTACATCAGCTCCTCAAAAAGTTTATGAAACCATTAAAAGAACAAGAGAAATTTTAGGTGAAAATGCTCATATAAGATTTCATTCTCACGAAACAGCAGGCACAGGTCTTTTAGCATATAGAGCTGCTTTAGATGGCGGTGCAGACGGTATTGACCTTTCAATGAAACCTGTATCTGGCGGTACAGCTCAGCCTGATATAGTTTCTATGTGGCACGCTTTAAAAGGCACTGATTATGATCTTGGTGTTGATATTGAAAAAATATTAGAAACAGAAGAAATATTTAAAGAATGTATGAAGGATTACTTCCTGCCTCCTGAAGCATTGGCAGTAAATCCAGTAATTATATCTTCTCCTCTGCCAGGTGGTGCTTTAACTGCAAACACTCAAATGATGAGAGATAACGGAACTATGGATAGATTTCCCGAAGTTGTTGCTGCGATGAAAGAAGTTGTTGAAAAGGGCGGATTTGCTACATCTGTTACTCCTGTTTCTCAATTCTATTTCCAACAGGCATATGCAAACGTTATGTTTGGACCTTGGAAAAAAATTACAGAAGGATATGGAAAAATGGTTCTTGGATACTTCGGCAAAACTCCTTGCGAGCCAGACAGTGAAGTAATAAAAGAAGCATCAGAACAGTTAGGGCTTGCGCCTACAACAGAAACTGTACTTGACTTAAATGATAAAGATCCAAATAAAGGTATTGAACCTGCTAAGAAAATGCTTGCAGATGCAGGCTTAGAACAAACAGAAGAAAATATATTTATAGCAGCAGCCTGCAAAGAAAAAGGTATTGCCTTCTTACAAGGACATGGAACAATTGGTGTTAGAAAAAATGAACCTGCTAAGGCTGAAGCTGCAGCGGTTACATGCTCTAATTCCGAAGGCTGCACGGTTAAAGTTAACGGTAAAAAGTTTGCAGTTAAACTTCAAAATGGTGTAGCTATTGTTAACGGAAAAGAATACACTGTCGACATAAAAGACGGAATTGAAGAAACCTCGCATTCTACAGGAAATGCAGAAGGAACAGAGGTTACAGCTCCTATGCCTGGTGCTGTTTTAAGAGTACTAAAAAATGTAGGCGATAGTGTTGAAGAAAATGAAGAAATACTTGTTATAGAAGCGATGAAAATGGAAACTCCTATTAAATCACCTGTGGCGGGTACTATTAATTCACTTTCAGTTGGACAGGGCGATAAAGTTCAATCAGGTCAAGTAATGGCTACTGTAGGTTAGGAGGAAAACAATGCAATTAGTTGACGGATTAACTCAATTATGGTATTCAACAGGTATTTATAATTTTATAAATACCGCTCATTCTCAAGTACAAGGAACAATTGCGGAACAATTTCTGGCACACTTTGGCCAGCCGATTATGATTTTAATATGCTGTTTCTTGCTTTGGCTAGGAATAAAAAAACAATTTGAACCGTTATTATTGGTTCCTATTGCTTTTGGCGGTTTGCTTTCAAATATTCCAATGCCTTTAGGGGAAGAAATAGCAGGGCCTAACGGTTTCTTAGGCATAATATTCGCAGCTGGTATAGATAAGGGGCTATTCCCATTAATAATCTTTATGGGCGTTGGTGCAATGACAGACTTTGGACCTTTAATTGCCAATCCTAAAACATTGCTTTTAGGCGGTGCAGCTCAGTTTGGTATATTTGGTGCTTTACTGTTAGCTTTGCTTCTTGGGTTTGACTTGCAGGCTGCAGGTTCAATCGGAATTATAGGCGGAGCAGACGGGCCTACTTCTATTTATGTAACTACTAAGTTAAAACAGGAATTATTAGGTTCAATTGCAGTTGCTGCATACTCATATATGGCTTTAGTTCCTGTAATTCAGCCTCCTATTATGAGGTTATTAACTACTAAAGAAGAACGAAAAATTAAAATGACTCAGTTAAGAGAAGTTTCTAAACGTGAAAAAATCGTATTCCCTATAGTTGTTTTAGTTTTATGTTTAATCTTCCTGCCCTCGGCTTGTCCGTTAGTCGGCGCATTAACTTTTGGAAACTTATGTAAAGAATGCGGCGTTACTGATAGATTATCTG
>CANQRT010000033.1 GCA_947626325.1 Candidatus Gastranaerophilales bacterium
AATAGTCCATGGAATGTGCAACTCCGCCTTGCGAATATTGAAGTTTTCCCGACCCTGAAGCTCTATAGTAATCTTCAAGCACCATTGTGTCATTTAAAGTAAATTTACCCTGTTCTATTTGTCTAAACATTTCAATTAAAACAGGAAGTTTTATAATGCTGGCAGCTGGATAAACTTCATTTCCATTAATATTAACAAAGGTACCGCCTTTATATTCCCAAACATAGACGGAAGGTTTTATTGAAGGATATTCAGAAGCCAGAGCCAAAAGTCTGTTTTTTAATCCTAATCTTTCGTTTGTTTCTTGAAAATTAATCATTAATGATTTTTTATAATTTGTATCTTTAATAGGATATCTGCCTAAAAATAAATCCTTATTAAGATAATTATATGTAGGAAACATCAGATTTTGATAATCTACATTATGAAATTTTATTGAATTTTTTGGAAAAACATCGGTTATAAAAGAATTAAACGAATAAGGAAGTACATAAAACAATAAAAAAGCAAAAAATAAAACTGATATAAACTTTTGAGGCAGATTATTTTTTTTATTTTTTTTAATATACTTTCTTTTTATCGGCTTATTTTTTTGAGTTGTTCTTCTTTTAATATATTGTTGTTCGTATAAAGATGTGTATAAATCAGTTGTTTGATAATAGTTAAATTCAGGTCTCGGCAAAATAAATCCCTCCAATAATTATTATAATATGCGCAAAATTTTTTCGGCAATTTTGTAAATTTATGCAACAAATAAGTGAATATTTTAAATCTTAAATAAATTTGATAAAATATAAAACAAATGAAAGGATAAGAGTATGAGTAATCTGATAATATTTTCGAAAGGTGAGTGTTCTAAACTTGAGGAAATATGTGTAAAAAATACCGAATACGAAGTAAGAGTTGTTAATGCTGATGAATTAAAAGAGGCGGAGAGATATAATCCTTCCATAATAATAACAGATATTCCAAGTGAACAATTAAGAGAAATATCAATGGTGAAAAAATTTACATCTCCTATTTTGTGCGTATTGGATGAAATTCCCGACGGAATTACTGTTAGAGCTGAAGCTTTTGACTATATTCTAAATCCGATAAATGAGTATGAATTTAAAGTAAAAATAAAAAATCTAGCAAAAATAAAAGAATTAAATGAAAAAATAAATAATATATCAACAACTGATGATTTAACTGGCTTGCACAATAGAAAGTTTTTAATAGAACGGTTAGAAGCTGAAATGTCAAGAGCAAAAAGGTATAATTCAAAGGTTTCGTGCATACTGTTTGATATAGATTATTTTAAAGTAGTAAATGATATGTACGGATATGAATGGGGCGATGTATTGTTAAAAAAATTAGCTGAAATGCTCTTAAATTTAGCAAGAAAAGAGGATGTTGTAACCCGTTACGGCGACGAAGAATTTATGGTGCTTCTTCCAGATACAAGTGAAGAAAATGCGTTTATATTCGCTGAAAGATTTAGACGTGATGTAGAAAAAATGTCGTTTATTCCTGCTGGAGAAGATGAAAGACACCCTGTAAAAATATCTGGCGGTATTGCATCTTTTCCGCAGATAGAAGATGTAGAGGAAAATGCAAATTCTATAATCAGATATGCAGAACACGCATTATATAATGCAAAAAAACGCGGGAAAAACAGAGTAGTCCTGTTCTCTCAAGTAAATTTGGATTATTAATATGCCTATAGCCTTGGATAAAAAACCAAAATCTTTTTCATACAATAATACGGAAAGATGTCAGTCAAGATGTATAACCTGCAACGGCTGGAAAACTCCTGCAGAGGTTATGGAGCGTGAAATGACTCTTGAGGAATGGAAAAGAGTATTAAAAAATATTCACGATTGGATGGGAAATTACGAGTTTATAATATCAGGCGGAGAACCCTTTATAAGGGATGATGTATTTGATATTGCACAATTCGCAAGTGATTTAGGTGATACAGTTAACGTAGTAACCAATGGGCTTGCACTTCCTGATAAAGTAGAAAAAGTTTTAAATTCTGCATTTAATAACATAACTTTTTCATTAAATGCTGTTAAAGAGCCTAAAATTCATAATATATCCCGCGGACGGGATGATGCTTTTCAAAGGACGATGAATGCAATTCAAAACTTGGTTTATTTAAATAAACATAGAGGCTCACATAAGTGGAAAAATATATACTTGTCAACTGTTGTAATGCCCTCTAATTTATCCGAAATAAAACCTATAGCCGAATTTTGTAAAACAGAAGGTATTGGTGTAAGTTATCAATTAATGGATAACGGCGACGCATTTTCTACGGCAGTTGACAGCGGAAGTCAAATATACGGAAAAGATATAAAAACATCTGCGCTTGAAGCAATTGATGAAATGATAGAATTAAAAAAATCAGGTTATCCGATATGTAACGGTTTCAGTCAGCTTGAAGCATTTAAACTTTTAATAAACACTCCAGAGGAAATAACAAATATAGAATGCTCTGTGGGTGAAAATAATTTTGCAATAGATCCTTATGGAAATTGCAGAATATGTTTTTGTATGGAGCCTATTGGAAATTTAAAAGAGAGTCTGCCTCAAGAGTTATGGTATAGTGAAAAAGCGGAAGAAGTAAGGAATAAAATAAAAAATTGCAAAATGAATTGCAGACTGTTAAATTGCAATTTTAAATAAAGGAAATAAATGGAGCAGGGAAAAAGGGAAAAATATATAAGCTGTAAGTGGTTAGAGTCTGGTGTGTGTTTTGATAATGGTGTATATGGCTCTAATGTTAAACTTTGCTGTTATATGAGTGCTCCAGGGGGTGGTAATACGATGATATTTGAAGATTACCACGGTGAAAAAATAGACTGGGATAAATTCTTTGCAAAAAAGAGAGAATATAGAGAAATACAAAAAAATGGCGGAACTGTAGAAGGCTGTAAAGGGTGTGTTTTTTTAGAGGAGCAAAACTGGCTTCAAGAGGACTATATTGATAATATAATTTTTGACCATTTTACTAAATGCAACTGTTTTTGCAATTATTGCTATACTCAGGAGGATAAAAAACGCTACAACTCCTTAAAAACATATAATATATATCCGATAATAAAAGAAATGTTTAAAAGAAAAATTCTAAAACGAGGCGGTGCGATAGGCTTTGGGGGTGGTGAACCTACAATATTGCCCGAGTTTGATAAACTTATAGGCTTATTTTTAAAAAATGGATTTGATGATATAAGAGTGCCATCATCTGGAATAAAGTATTCCAGAATGATAGCAAAAGGGATATCAACAGGACAGTTAACTGTTGTAATATCCATAGACAGCTCTTCAAGAGAAACCTATAAAAAAATTAAACAAACAGATAAATTTAATCAAGTATGTAAGAACTTAAAAAAATATGCAAAAGCTCAAACTCGCTCATTTAACGTAATAAGTAAGTATATTATAATTCCCCAAGTTAATGATAATAAGGAAGAAATAGATAACTGGCTGAAATTTAATAAGGAAAACAATATAAATATAGTAACAATAGATATAGAAAACAGCTGGCTGAATAAATATAGAAACGAAAAACCTGACGAAAAAATCATTGAATTAATCAATTATGTAAAAGATAAAACAAGGCAAATGCGCTTTTACAGACTAGAAATTTGTGATAGAGCAAAATATTTAATGAGGGAAAATTAAACTTCAAATCCGCTGAAAACAACACCGCTGTTAAAGTTCATATTTTCTTCTTTTACTGATTTAAAGAAATCTTTAACTAAAATTGCATTGTTTTGTAAAAGTTCAAAGCGGTTATCTCTGAAAAAGTTTTCAAGATTTTCGCCCGCAAGCAGGTATTTTCTATTTTTAATATATACGTTAGAATTTTTATTCCGTTTAATAATTTGTTTAACTGCAAAAGATAAAATAACAGGGTATAATTCAGTGCAATAAGAAGCTACAACACAGTCAATAAAGTAATTTTTATTATCAAGAGTTTTAATTTCTATAAAGGATTTAAGATTTCCGTTCTCCTCAAGAATATATTTAAAATCAGATTCAGAGTTAAAGCCTTGAATAAATCTGTCATAAAATTCTTCTTTTTCTTTAGAAAGCGAGTATTTATATAAAGAATTTAAGTTCTCGTTATATAGCTCTGCACACTTTTGGGCATCTGAGTTTTTAAACGGCTTAAATTTTGTTTCATCAATTTCGGAGATTAAAAAATTAATATTAGAAACACCCCATAATGACTCGGCAGAACAAAATCTAAATCCGCAGCCTTTAATAAACAGGTCGATAAGATCCTGCTGGTTATCACTGACGGAAACATAAAAAGTATCCACTCCTCTTGCGCCGAATTTTGCAATAATGTATTGAATAAGCTGTTTGCCCTCATCTTGAGAATTTTTATCTAAGAATAATCTTTTTATTTGCCATTTAAAAGGGTTGCCGTGCTGAGCTTTAACACTTACAAGTCCTTTAAGATTGTTTGAATTATCGCTGACAACGTATGTTTCGGGGAAATGTCTTAAATGTACGCTGTAAAATAAATTTTGAAAATAAGTAACAGGAACGGAAAAGAAAAACATACGTCTATAGTTAAGTATGTTATCGGAACAAACGACAGATATTAGTTTTTTAATATTAATAAGGTCGTGAAAACTTATTTTTTTAATTTTTGCCATAGGAGCTCCCTAATACATAATAGTCTTTTTTTTTAATGTGCACAAGAGTAAAAGCAAACAAAAGTTAAAAAATAATTAATAAGTATTGAGAATAAAGATTGATAAATTATAATTTATATAGGGAATGAGTAAGAGGAAATATGAAAAGATTTTTTGAAGACAAACTAAATAAGGGGAATCCTTTTATGAATAACGAGGAAAAAGAACAACAAACCGAAGAAATAAAAGACGAAACGATTTGTGAAGAAGAAAAAACAGAAACTCAGCAGAATGCCGATGAGGTTTCAGCAGAAAATAATACGGAAGAAACTGAAGCAGAAAAATTAAAAACGGATTTGGAAAATTTAAATAATCAATATATAAGGCTGGCAGCAGACTTTGATAATTACAGAAAAAGACAAGCGCAAGAAAGAGAAGCTTTACTAAAATACGGTGCTCAAGAGTGTTTAAAAAAAGTAATTGAAGTTGCTGATAATTTTGACAGAGCAATACAAACGGTAGAAAATATTGATAATATAGATAAGATGAAAGAAACATTTTTTATATTAAACAAACAATTAACTGATTCCCTTGCAAAATTAGGGGTGGAGCAAATAAAAAGTGTAGGTGAAAAATTTGATCCAAATTTGCATGAAGCTGTAATGCAAACCCCAACAGAAGAATATCCCGAAGAAACAATAATTGCCGAAATGCAAAAGGGATATAAATTGGGCGATAAAGTATTGCGCCCTGCAATGGTGAATGTAGCGGTAAAATAAAACATTAGCTGAAAGAAAAGAAGAAAATGAGTGATTACTACGAGATATTAGGGATAGACAGGAATGCGAGTAAAGAGGAAATAAAATCAGCATTCAGAAAAAAAGCCAGACAGTATCATCCTGACGTAAATAAAGCACCAGATGCGGAAGAAAAATTTAAAGAACTAGGCCGTGCCTATGAAACATTAATGGATGATAATAAACGTGCAACTTATGATAGGTATGGAGAAGACGGACTTCGTGATGCAGGATATGGAACTTCAGGGCCGTTTGATGCAGGCTTTGGAGACTTAAATGATATATTTGAAAGCTTCTTTGGCGGATTAGGTGGATTTGGCTTTGGCGGCAGCAGAACAACAAATCCAAACAGTCCTCAAAATGGTGCTGATTTAAGATTAAATATACAGATAGAATTTGATGAAGCTGTATTTGGAGTAAAAAAGGAAGTAAAAATAACACATCTTGAAACTTGTGATGAATGCGGCGGAACAGGTGCTCAAAAAGGCAGTAAGCCTGAAATATGCCCGACTTGCGGTGGAACAGGACGTGTTCAACAAGTTGCTAATACTCCTTTAGGAAGTTTTAGACAAATAACAACATGCCCAAAATGTAACGGAAGCGGAAAAATTAATTCAAATCCTTGTCCTAAGTGTAAAGGCGACGGCAGAATAGAAGTTGAAAGAAACATAACAATAAATATCCCCGCAGGAGTGGACGAGGGTTCAAGGATAAGACTTTCAGGAGAAGGCAACTGCGGTAAAAATGGCGGTAGAAAAGGTGATTTAATCGTCGTAGTATATGTCAAAGAACATGAAAAATTTAAACGTGACGGGTTTGACATATATTCAACTCTTGATATAACATTCCCGCAAGCAGTTTTAGGTGATAAAATAGAAGTTGATACAATAGACGGAAAACGTGAACTTGAAATTCCCGCTGGTGTTGAACAGGATAAAATTTTGCAATTGAAAGGTGCTGGAGTACCTTATTTGGGTAACAATACTAAACGCGGAAATCATAATTTTGTTGTAAAAATTAAGACTCCGCAAAATATAAGCACGGAAGAAAAGGAGCTTTATACAAAATTATATGAAATTAATTGTAACAAAAAGCCCTCATCTAAATTCGTTGATAAAATGAAAAAAGTGCTTCATAATTAAATAGGAAGAATATGAAAATAAAAACAATAATATTAACTTTAATAATAATGATGTTTACTTCAATGCAGGTATATGCAAGCCAATTACCGAAAGAAGTAAAAGATTATTTAATATCACAAAAGAAAATACCTTCAATACGTTTTGACGGTGTAGTAGTGTATAACGATGATATTATTTACCTGCCAATTTTTCCCGCAAAAATTAACGAGGTAGAAACTTTAAAAATAGTAAAAACTTATCCTGCTAATCAGTCAATGGATAAGCTCCCAGATATGGTACTGTTTAATGATAATTTTGGATTAATAAAACTGATAAAAACTCCAGACGGCAATTTAACTGTAAGAAATATGCCAGACTTACCGTCTGAAATGAAAGCAGGCATGCTGCCGCAGGATTTAATGGTGCCTCATGGTCTTGTTTTGCCTGAAAATTTTGCTGGAATATTAGGTGATGTTCAAATTCCGTTAATTGGGAGTGCGAAAACTGCAGCATTTGTTACGGGAAGAAAAACAGCTCCGCTTCCTGGCGGTAAAAGAACTGCAGATACTAAAAAATATAATGTTCCTGCTGTGTTAAAAAATAAACTGTTTTTTGTTAATAATTATCAAACAGAATATTTGCAAATCTTTTCATCAACAGTATCAGAACCATTATATTCACTTAAAACTTCAGGTGTAATGAAGGATATAAAACCCGTAATGGACGGGAAATATTTGTTAATAGCGACAAATAAGCAAAAAAATATAGATGTTGTAGATGTAGAAAAAGAATATATTGTAAAAAATATAGATTTAACAGCATTCCCTACAGAAATAGTTGTGGATGATATAAATAAAAAAGCTTATGTAGCAAGTATTGAGGATGAATCTTTATCTATAATAGATTTAGAAAAAATGGCTGTATCTGAAAAAATACAGTTAGCAGGTTCTCCGCAAAGATTAGCATTATCAGCAGACGGAAAAATGCTTGCATATATTGATATCAAAACATCTAATATTTATATATTGGACTTAAATCAAGATTATGAAAACAAACTTATAACAAACTATCCAAATACAACAAAAATAATATTAAATAATGATGTTTTGTTTTTAATAGCAAGAACTAAACCTATGTTGAGGATAGTATATTATAATTTGTTCCAAGATAATAAAGTAACAAAAAGTGCAAAAGAGCAAAAACTAGCTAAAGAAATAAATAATGAAGAAAAAGCAAATGCAAGTAACATAGGTGATACTCTAGTTACAGACTATGGATATAATGGAGATGATGAAGATTTAGAACCTCTAAAAATGTATTCTACCAGCATAAAGGATATAAATATAGGTGCTAAACCTATTGATATGGTAGAAAGAAACGGGAACATATATGTATTAAGTGCAGCAGAAAATGCAGTTTACACTTATAATATTTTGGCAGACAGCGTAAAGAGCGAAAAATTGCCAATGGATGGATTTTCAAAATCAATAACAACTGTTCCTAATTCAAATTTAGCGGTAATAACCAATATGTCCGATTTTAAATATGCAGTATACGATATGGAAAAAGATAAAGCCCTGCAGGCATATCCAATAAGTGAGCATGTAAATATGATAACTATTCTGGAAAGACAAGATGGACAGTAAGACAGTAGATAGACTTTCGGAATTAGAAAAAACATCAAATGAATTTTGGAATATTTCTCATCAAACGGGAAATTTTATCAGCATGCTGATAAAGTTAATGAAAGCAAAAAATGTATTGGAACTTGGCACATCAAACGGATATTCTGCTATATGGATATCAGATGCATTAAAAGAAACAGGTGGTCATCTTACTACTATAGAATTTTGGGAAAAACGGCAATGTTTGGCACGTGAAAACGTGGAATATTGTGGATTAACTCCTCAAGTAACGTATAAAACAGGTCAAGCCTACGATGTAATAAAAGATGAAATAAACGAAGAATTTGATATGGTTTTTATGGATGCTAATAAAGAAGAATATTTAAGATTTTTTGAAATAGTGCATCCAAAGTTAAAAAAGGGCGGAGTAATTCTTGCAGATAATATTATATCGCATGCAAAAAAGGTTAAACCTTTTGTAGAGGCAATTTCAAATCATAAAGATTATCAAGTACAAATACTGGATTTGCCCGACGGATTATTAATGGCATACAAAAAGGCGGAGTAAAAAAATGATAAAATCAGTCTATGGCGATGAAATAGATTTGACACAGGCAGGGATATTTTATAATAAGGATAATCAAAAAGCACAGTATACTGCAGAACAGTTAAAAGAAATATTAGCTTCTAATCAGGTAAATGCTCAAATATTAACTACTGATAAATTTAACGAAAATATAACATTTGCTTTTGTATTGGGCGGTGACGGAACAATATTAAAAACAGCAAGATACTATTCAAAATATGAAGTGCCGATACTGGGAATAAATTTAGGCAGGCTGGGTTTTTTATCTCAAGCAAAGTCAACGCAGATAAAAGAAGCTGTGGATTTTCTTTTAAAAGGCTGTTTTAAAGTAGAAGATAGAATAATGCTGACCTCTCTTAATGGAAAAATGAATGCTTTAAACGATATAGTTATAAAAGGCGACGGCTTTTCAAGAACTTCAAGATTATATGTACATATAAACGATAATATAGTATGCGATTATCTGGCAGACGGAATAATAATCTCAACACCGACGGGTTCAACGGCATATACACTTTCAGCAGGCGGGCCGATACTTGCTCCGATACTGGATGCGGTTGTTGTAGTTCCTATATGTCCCCATACAATGAATGCAAGACCTATTGTTATTCCCTCAAGTGAAGTAATAAAAGTAACATCAAGCCAAAATAAACCTCTGCTTAAAATATCCGCAGACGGGCAAGATACATATTCTTTAGGCATTAATGATGAGATAGAAGTTAAAAAGAGTGACTACCACGCAAAATTAGTCCTTTTAAATTTGGAAAAAAATTCTTTTTATTCCGTATTAAAAGAAAAACTCCATTGGGGTTTATCTTGGAAAGGATAAAATGATAAAATCCGTTACCGTAAAAAATTATATATTGATTGATGATATAACACTTGAATTTGATAAAGGGTTTAATGTTTTTACGGGCGAAACGGGTGCAGGGAAAAGTATTATAATAGGCGCAATAGATAATGCACTTGGGGCGAAGACATCAAAAGAAGTTATAAAATCGGGGGCTCAAAGTGCTTATATTGAGTTAACAATTGAATTAAAAGATACGTTTGATTTTTCGCTTTTAGAAAAAAATGGAATAGAAACCTCTGGTAACGAAATAATAATATCAAAGGAAATAACACCTTTAAGCGTGCGCTCAAGAATTAACGGAGTTTTGGTAACACAGGATTTTGTAAAAGAGCTTAGAGAGGGAATATTGGATATTCATACTCAGCACCAAAGCTATAATTATTTACAGCAGAAAAATCATATAACTTTACTGGATAACTTTGCATTAAAACCTCATAGGGATAATATTGAAACGTATAAAGCAAAATATATTAGATATACGGAGCTTACAAAACGATTGGAAAAACTTAATAATGATGTTGAAAATAAAAAACAGCAAGAGGATTTTTTAAGATTTCAAATAAAAGAAATAGAAGATACAAAAATTGAAGATATAAATGAGGATGAAAAATTAAGCAAAGAGCTTGATATACTTGCAAATACGGAAAAATTAAAAGAGCTGTCATATTCCTCATATTGGGCATTAAATGGTGACGGCGAAAGCATAATAAATGCCTTGGGCATTGTAAAAAACAATATATCTAAGTTAAGCTCTATGGATGAGTCAATACATCAAACAGAAGAAGACTTTATCAGCGTTTACGAAACTTTGAAAGAAATATCAAGACAAATGCTTGATTATTCTGAAAATAAAGAAAACGATAATGAACGCATGGAGTTTATTTCAGAGCGTATAGGCCAATTAGAAAAAATTAAAAGAAAATACGGAAACACTCTGGAAGAAGTATTAAATACTTATGAAGAATTATCAAAAGAGTTAAATTCAATAGAAGTATCGCAGGATGAAATAATTTCAGCGGAAAATGAAATAAAATCATTAAAATCAGAGCTTGATGATTTATCAAAAACAATAAGCGAAGCAAGAAAAGAACTTGCAAAAGTACTATCTGAAGCAGTTGAAAAGAAACTTGAGCATTTAGAACTTGCAAAATCCAGATTTAAAATAGATGTAACAAATGCGCCTATGAGCGAAAACGGCATTGATAGAGTAGAATTTATGATATCAACGAATATCTCAGAGGATATAAAACCGCTTGCAAAAACGGCCTCTGGTGGTGAAATTTCAAGGGTAATGCTGGCATTAAAGACAATTTTTGCTCAGGCTGATAACACAAATACTGTAATATTTGATGAAATTGATACGGGAATTTCAGGCAAAGCATCGCAATCTGTGGCAGATGAGTTAAAGGAATTATCAACATCACATCAAATCATAGTAATAACTCACCAGCCTATAATAGCTGCAAAATCAGATGTTCATTTCTATGTAACTAAAGAACAGACGGATAAAACAAAGGTTAATGTATATAAACTTAATGGTGAAAACAGAATAAAAGCAATAGCAATGCTTGCGGCTGGGGAAATAAACGACGAATCGAGGGCATTTGCAAAAAATCTTTTGGGCGTTTAATTTATCTTACAGGCTAATTCAAATTTTGTTCTTCTTTGATAGCTTAAATAAGAGGAGAATAAAATGGAAACCGTAATTTTTTATGATATAAAAGGTTATGAGCGTGAATTTTTTGAGCGGGCGCTAACAGATAAAATAAATATGGAGTTTAAAGAAAGCGAATTATTTCCTGAAACTGAGCTTTCTTATAGAGAAGAAAACGCACAAATTATATCTGTTTTTACCGCCTCAAGACTAACAGAGGAAACACTGCAGAAATTTAAGAACTTAAAATTAATTTTAACCCGTTCTGTTGGATATAGTCATATTGATACTGACTATTGCGAAG
>CANQRT010000034.1 GCA_947626325.1 Candidatus Gastranaerophilales bacterium
GGTGCAGAGGTACTTCCAGGCGGTGTGGAAGAATTAGCGTTAAAATTGCAAAAATCAAAAGAAGAAAATAAACCATTAAGAATAAAGCTTGGTATGGATCCATCTCGTCCAGATTTACATTTAGGTCATACCGTTGTTATGCGCAAAATTAAGCAATTTCAAGACTTAGGACATCAGATTATATTAATAGTCGGAGGCGGAACTGCCATGATAGGCGATCCTTCGGGGAAATCCGATACAAGACCAAGCCTTACAAAAGAACAGGTTGAAGAAAATGCTAAAACTTATTTTGAGCAGATTTCAAAAGTTGTTGATGTAAATAAAGCAGAAATTAGAAATAATGCAGATTGGCTATTTAATTTAAACTTTGTTGATATGTTAAAACTTGCGTCAAAAGTAACGGTTGCTCAAATAATGACAAGAGATGATTTTGCTAAAAGATATGCAGAAAATAGACCAATATCGGTGCATGAATTTTTCTATCCCTTAATGCAGGCTTATGACAGCGTAGTTATTGATGCTGATATCGAGCTTGGCGGAACAGATCAGAGATTTAACAATCTTTTGGGGCGTGAAATTCAAACTGCTTATGGAAAAGAACATCCTCAAATGGTTATGCTGCTTCCTTTGCTTGAGGGAACAGACGGTATTGTTAAAATGTCAAAATCTTTCCCGCAGCACTGCATTTCATTAACCGATACCCCTAACGATATGTACGGAAAATTAATGTCAATTTCTGACAGCTTAATTGTAAAATATTTTGCATTGTTAACAGACATATCAAACGAAGAATTAAAACAAATAGAAGAACAATTAAAAACATCTAATCCTCGTGATTTAAAAATGAAATTGGCTTATACAATAACTCAAATGTATAACGGCAAAACGGCAGCAGATGAGGCTCAAGCTAATTTTATAAAGGTTGTACAAAATAAAGAAATACCAGATGATATCCCCGAAGTTAAAGTCACAAGTGATATATCATTAATTGATTTTATTTCCAACTTCGATAACTCTTTAAGCAGAGGTGAAATAAAACGTCTGGCACAGTCTGGAGCTTTAAAAATTAATTCAGAAAAACAGGCTAACCCTAATTTCTTAATTACAACCTCAATGCTTCCTGTTATAGTTCAATATGGGAAAAGAAAATACATAAAGGGTGTATAAATGCGGTTAATAAAAAAAGTATTTTCGCAAGTGAAAGAAGATATAAAAACCATATATGAAAAAGACCCCGCAGCTGAAAATTTGCTCGAGGTTTTATTTTGTTACCCTGGACTTCATGCACTAATTCTTCACAGAATTGCACATAAGCTTAATTATTGGAAAATACCTTTAATTCCAAGAATTATATCTAACATTTCAAGAGTGTTAACTGGGATTGACATTCACCCCGCTGCAAGAATAGGCAGAAGATTTTTTATTGATCATGGAATGGGTGTTGTAATAGGTGCAACAACAATTATAGGAGATGATGTTCTGTTATATCAAGGTGTTACGCTAGGCGGTACGGGAAACGAGCACGGCAAGCGCCACCCGACTTTACATGATAATATTGTAGTAGGTGCAGGTGCTAAGATTTTAGGTAATATTGAGATAGGCTCTAATTCAAGAATAGGCGCAGGTTCTGTTGTTGTAGATGATGTTCCAGAAAATTCAACAGTTGTCGGAATACCAGGAAGAATTGTCAAACAAAAGCTATTAATACAAGGTCAATTAATGCACAACAGAATTCCAGATCCTGTAACTTGTCAAATAAACAGATTAAAATACGAAATTGAAGAACTAAAAGAAGAAATAGAAGAACTAAAAAAGGCGGATAATTAATCCGCCTTTTTGTTATTAAGCTTCGGTTAGATTTTGTTTATAATTATTTACGGAAAATATTTGCCAAAACACCTGCTGCACCAACTGCTAATCCTACCCACCCTGGACCGGGGCATAAAATACCTGCAGCCACTGCACCTACACCAGCAAGAACTTTGCAAGCCGTACCACCTGCTTTTTTCAGTCCGTCGGTTGAAGTGGTTGTATCTAAATCACACATTTCTTTTAATAAATCTTCTTCTTGATATTGGTCACCGTCCCAGTTGATTTCAAAGCCTCTTTCAAAGCAATTCGCTGTATTTGATTTAATGTAATCTTCAAGTGATGTGCCATCTTCTAAATTAGCTTCAATCATTTCTCTTGCGAGAGCTTTTAACTGAGTTTCATTTTCTGCAATTTGTTCATATCTTCCCTGAGAAGACATTTCGTCTAATAATTCCTGATATGCAGCCATTGCTTTATCTTCTTTGCCCTGTTCTATGTATGTACAAATATTTGAGATTTTCGAATCAAGTGCTGCATCACGCCCTGTATATTCTATTTCATGAGATTCTTTTGCATCTTGATAATCATATCTGCTGTCTAACGCATCCTCATTATATAAATCAGACGCTGTTAATTTTCCGTTTGATAATGCACCAGCAATACCAGAACCGCTAAATGTTCCATAAGTACCAAATGAATAAGACATAACTAACCTCCACCTTTTTAAATAATTTTATAATTTTATAAACTAACCCACACCTTTATAAAAACATTTAGCGAGTGAAAATTTACTTTAAAATCTATTTTGTTAACATTTCTTAATAATTTATTAAAGCTGATTTAAAATTATTCCACCTAATGCACCTGCTATTATTGCCATTAACGGTTGTTTCTTCATAAATGAAAAAGGTATCATCAAAATAACAAACAGTATTACCGCCTTGTAATCTATAACAAAGGGATTTTGAGTTACACAGGTTTTATATAATAGCTGAAGTCCAATTGCACTAAGTAAAGCGCACGAGGCAGGTCTTAAACCGTTAAATACTGCATTAACAGCACTGCACGATTTAAATTTATCATATACTTTCATTATTGTTATCGAAAAAATAAAAGGAGCTGACTCAATAGCACATGTTGCAATTAATGAGCCAATAACCCCTGCTGTTGTATAGCCTGTATATGTCGCCATATTTATTCCTATTGGGCCAGGAGTTATATTTGATACAGCAATCATATTTGTTAATTCATCAACACTAAACCAGTTATATTTACTTTGAATAAAATATAAAAACGGCAAAGCAGCATATCCGCCTCCAATTGCGAATATCCCTATTTTAAAAAATTCATAATACAAAAGGAAATACAATTTAAGCATTTTTGCCTCCTATAACTTTAGAATGCAAAACTGCTGCAATTGCCGATAGCAATATTACTATTGCAGGTGAAATTGGGAAGAATAATAATGCAATTAAAACAACTATAAATATTATACTGGTAAATCGTGAATACACGCTTTTTGCCCACATATCTTTTACAGTAACAATTACTAAAACTATTACTGAAATTCTTATCCCCCAAAAGGCATCTTGAACTATTTTATTTTCAATAGCCCCATTTAATATATTTGCTAAAAGTATAATAGCGAAAAAAGACGGAGTTATTATACCCAAAATCGCCGTTAATGCGCCAAAAATTCCGCGTGCTTTATAGCCAGAAAACATTGAAATATTGCCTGCTATTATACCAGGAGTACACTGGCTCAGTGCAAAATAATCAACAAGTTCTTCTTCACTAAGCCAATTTCTTTCTTCAACTATATATTTTCGAAGTAATGGCAATATAACATATCCTCCGCCTAAAAGCTGAATACCTATTATAAAAAATATTTTATATATTTCCCACAGCGATATTTTTTTCATATTTTTATTATTGCATAAAAGTTCCGCAAGTGTTTAATATTACTAAAAAACGGGAATACTACAATTGTAGGAGTTAATATGAATAAGGTACTATTACTTGATAGTCACAATAGACCAATTAACATTTGCAGCTGGAAGCGGGCTCTTGTTCTTTTAATGAAGGGAAAAGCTGTTAATGCAAGACATCTTAATGATATTAATTCAATGATTAAAGTTGAAAATGTTTTAATTCCATTAGTAATCAAATTAACTTATGACTTGGCAATTCCTTATCAGGAGTTGCCTTTTTGCAGAGAAAACATATTAGTAAGGGATGAATTTGTCTGCCAATATTGCGGAGGAAAGTTCCATCCTGATGAATTAACACTTGACCATGTTTACCCCAAATCAAGATTAGGCCCAGATATTTGGGAAAACATTGTTGCCTGCTGCAGAGAATGCAATCAAAAAAAAGCTGATAGAACTCCTAAAGAAGCAAGAATGAAACTTTTAAGACGTCCTTACCGTCCAAAAGATTATTTATCTTTTGAACTTAAAAAATACCCTGAGAATGTTGTCCGCTACTGGCAGGAATATTTTGAGGCTTCTTAACTAAGCCGTTATAGTATACTTTCATAAAATTACCTAACTGCTTCATATCATTTTCATCATATTTATCAGCATTTACTAATATTAATTTTTGTTTTATATCATAATCATTATAATTTGGCTCCTGATGTGTTTGTTCCATTATTTTTAATTTAAAAAGAGATTTATGATATTGGTTAATAGAATTCATATCAGATGCATCATATATTTGCTTAAATCTTGCCTTCGCATTTGATAAACTATCAGTAAATCCAAGCCATGGATCTACCACTATTATATCCTTTTCTTTAGCTTCACCAAGTTTTAAATCACTCATTGTAGTTATAACAAATGAATGATCAAGCGGAGATTGACCGCTATATACACACTCACCAGTTTTTTTATCAATATAATCCGTTTGAAGATATAAAAACATACGTCTAGAATTATACATACCATTTGCGGTTAATGCAGCAAGTGCGCATATTGCTGCCTCCTCGCAATTTGCAGCTTTATTTTTTTCAACACCTGCTGCTGTAAGAGCATAAGACATTACAGCAGAATTAACATCTGTTCGTTTTTTTATTATTTCCCTTTGAGCATTTATTTTTGAACATAATTTATTTGAAATATGCTTTGCTAAATGATGTAAAGGTGACTTTTGTTCATTTTTAGTGGATAAATAAAAAGTATCTATATAAGTACTGCTTAAGCGAGGGAATTCATTTATTGATATACGCATTATATCATCTGCATCACGGATTTTTTTATTTTTTGCTCCAAAGGTTTGAATTTTATTTAATTGTATTGGATTTATTTTCATACAAAGCTTAAAACTTCAAAAAAAATTTTTTGCCCGAGTGTTTTTACCGCTTAGCACAGTGTTTAATGTGTATTTTTTTGTTTTTATAACAAAAAAGGAGTCAATATGACAAAGAAAATTTTAATAGTTACTACTAATTTTTCTGATATAAATGAAGAAATACATACAGGAGTCTGGCTTGAAGAATTTGCCGTTCCATTCCTAACATTTAAAGCAACTGGTTATGATATTGTTGTAGCAAGCCCTAAAGGCGGAATTTCCCCGATTGATGAAAACAGTTTAAACTGTTCTAACCCAATGGAGTGGGATGAAACAGCAAAATACCTTAAAGAGACTGTAAAGTTATCAGATGTTGATTATAAATCATTTGATGCACTGTTTCTGCCAGGCGGACATGGTCCTATGTTTGACCTTGCCCATAATGATGATTTAAGAAATGTTGTTGAATATATGTATATATATGACAAAATAATAGCTGCTGTATGCCATGGCGTTGTCGGATTAACTTACGCTTTTGATTGTAATGAAAATCCAATTTTAAAAAATAAACAAGTTACCGCTTTTACAAACAAAGAAGAACAAATTGTAAAAATGCGTGAATTTATGCCATTTTCACTTGAAGATAAAATTAAATCGCAAGGTGCTGTTTTTATAGCTGATAAACCATGGAGTGAGCATGTTGAAATTAACTGTAATCTTATTACGGGACAAAATCAACAGTCTGCCTTATTAGCTGCAGAAAGCGTTATTTCACTACTTTAAATAAAAATCAGCGCTTACATATACTCTTATTTTTACTTTACCTGCCTCAACAGGAGTAGAAATTTCTGCTGTTTCCACAGCTCCGTCAGAAACCATTGCATTTGCATAAAATCTACCGTTTGATACAGCCATATCTGTAGAGCAAGAAGCATTTATATGTTTAATTCCCTCTACAGAGCTTCCTGCAGATTTTGCTATTGTATCAGCCTGAGCTTTTAATTCTTTTAATAATTCAGGATACAGTGAATTGCACATACTTTCATCATTTTCATAAGAATAATAAAGCCCCTCTGTTCTATTTGCCCCGTTTGCTATAGCAGTATCAATTAATTTTGCTATCTTTTTTGTATCTTTGGTTTCAACAATAACTGAATTTACGGCACTATAATTTTTTATTGTTCTTTTTCCGCTTGCAGTTGTTGTATATACAGGACGAACTGAAAAATTATTTGTTTTTATAACTTCAGTTTCTGAGTTTGTTTCTTTTTTTAAAGCACTAATTATTTTTGTCGATACTTCGTTATTTTCTAAAGTTGCTTTTTGAGCTGTTTCTGCTGTATTTTCAACTGCGAAAGTTACTCTTGCAATATTAGGCTCTATTTCTTTTGTTTTAGAAGCATTTAATGAAATATAACCTGCCTCTTTTTTAATTCCATTTTCATAAGCATTAACACATACACCTGAAAATAATATAATTCCAAACAATATTGATGAAAGAATTTTTTTATTCATATTTAATTTTTCACTTCCTCTTTTTCTTCAACACTAGAGCACTCAGAGTTCTGTTCATTATTGCAATCCAAGTTCTCTTTTTTTAATGTTACAGTGCCATAATTTAAGCTATAATTCTTATCAACAGATTTTATATTTTCATTTTTCTTAGCAAGCATTTCAAATTCTTTTAATTCTTTAAATTGAGCATCTTTTGCACGTTCCATTATATCTTTTATCTGCTCTTTTGAAAGTCCTTGACTTATACCAAAACCTATCAACGGACGTCTATTATTTAAAGCGTATAATGAAAGAGCTATTATTGACCATAATATCAAACCTTGATATATGTTCATAGCCGCAACATAGTTTGATTGCTGGAATGCAAAATTCCATAATTTCATACAAACCCATGCAGGAGAAAGAATAAAGCCAGCAATTAGTCCTAAGACTATGAAAACTGCCATAATCATTCCACGCATTCCGTTTATTGTTATTATTTTAAAGTTTCTATTCATTTACACTATCCTTGAAAAACAAATTAAAATCATTTTCCGACAATATTATAACACCTAAATTCGACGCTTTGTCAAATTTTGAACCAGGATTTTCGCCCGCTAAAACATAAGAAGTTTTTTTACTTACACTGCTTGAAACTTTCCCGCCCGCCTTTTTTATTCTTTCTTCAAATATGCTTCTTGGCTGAGAGAGTGTTCCTGTTATAACAAAGGTTTTACCGTCAAATATATTTGATGTTTTTTCATAAGCACTGCCTTGAGGTTTTACCCCGTATTCATCAAGTTTATTTAATATTATTTTATTATTTTCATCATTAAAAAACTCAACAACACTCCTTGCAGCCTTATCACCTATCCCATCAATTTTAATTAAATCGTCAATAGAAGCATTTTTAATACTTTCCAGTGTAGGAAACTCATTAGCAATTAGTTCTGCTGTTTCTTTACCTATTAATTTTATACTTAAAGCAGTTAAAAATTTTGTCATAGAAGGATTTTTTGTTCCTTGAATTGCACTATAAAGATTATCGGCAGACTTTTCTTTTATTAAATCAAGTGTCATAAAATCTTCAATTGTTAATTTATATAAGTCAGCAAAATCATTAATTAAGCCTTTTTCGTACAATTTTTCAACAATAGATGCACCAACACCGTCAATATCCATAGCCTCTTTAGAAGCCCAGTATTCAATTCTGCCTTTTATTTGAGCAGGACAGTTAAGGCTATTAGGACAATATAGTGCAACTTCATCATCAATTTTGACAAGTTCAGCTCCGCACGAAGGGCATTTATGAGGCATAGCATACACTCCCATATCCTCATTTTCTTTTTTTCTAATGACTTTAGGTATTATTTCTGCTGCTTTTTTTATTAAAACTTCATTCCCTGTATTAATTCTAAGCCTTTGTATTTCATCAAAATTATGCAAACTTGCACGTTTTACTATTGTTCCAGCCAATTTTACTGGAGTCAATTGAGCAATTGGAGTTACTGCCCCAGTTTTACCTACACTTAATTCAATTCCTTCAAGCTTTGTCCATACTTCTTCAGGCGGAAACTTAAATGCAGTTGCCCATTTTGGTGCTCTTGAAGTATATCCTAGCTCATTTTGTTTTGACAGTTCACTAATTTTAACTACCATGCCGTCAGTTGCGTAATCTAAATTAAATCTCTGTGTTTCCCAATACTTACAAAGTTCAATTACATCATCTATTCCTTTTACAAGTTTGTAATTAGGATTAGTTTCAAATCCAAGTTCTTCAAGCAGTTTCATTCCCTCATAGTGAGTTTTAATTATATTTTTATCCTCTGGAATAGCCGTATAAGCAAAGAAATGTAAATCTCTTTGAGCAGTTATTTTTGAGTCTAATTGTCTTAAAGAGCCTGCAGCTGCATTACGTGGATTTGCAAATTCTTTTATTCCACGCTCAATATTTTCTTCATTAAGCTTTTCAAACGAAGTAACAGGCATGTATACCTCGCCTCGTACATCAATATCTATAGGCTTTGATAGTTTTTGAGGAATAGTTTTTATTTCTTTTATATTTTGAGTTATATTTTCACCTGCTATGCCGTTTCCTCTTGTTGCCCCTAAAACTAAATCGCCATTTTTATAAGTAAGTGCGCAGGATAACCCGTCAATTTTAAGCTCAACAACAAGCGAGAGTTCCTCCTCTTTAGGATATTCTTTTTTAACTCTCTCATACCATTTTCTTAAATCATCATAGTTATTAGAGTTATCAAGACTATATAACCTATATTTATGTATAACTTCTTTAAACCCCTCAGCAGTTTTGCCGCCTACTTTTTGTGTGGGACTATCTTGCGTTTTTAGTTCTGGATATTCATTTTCAAGTCTGTTTAACTCTCTAAATAACTCATCATATTCAAAATCAGTTATTTTCGGTGCATCATCAACATAATACGCTCTATTACTCTCTTCAATTATCCTTTTTAATTCTAAAATTCTTTCTCTTGCTTGAACGTATTCCATTATTTTGTTTCCTTGCCCCGCCTAAATTCACACAAGTTAATAAAATTGTATTGGTAGTTATTTCATTTTATAATAAAAATGATATGTCAATTATAAAATTCGTTAAAAAATTTAAGAAAATAAACAGAACACTTTTTACAACGCCGTCACATTCACAAGGTGCAGGGGCTGCGCCAGAAGTTGCATCAATGCTAGGACGTAAGTTTTTTTCATGCGATTACTCTGAAGCAGAAGGATTTGATAACCTTTCCCGCCCTGTTGGTATTATTAAATTAGCTCAAGATAATGCAGCTAAAATATATAATGCAAAATCTGCCTTTTTCCTTACTAATGGCTCTACATCAGGGATTGTGGCTGCAATGAATGCCATTTTAAATCGAAATGATAAAGTTCTTATATGCAGAAATTGTCATAAATCCGTTTATAACGGGCTTGTTATTACAGGAGCGGTTCCAATCTGGTTCATGCCCTATTATAACAGAGATTGGGGAATTTATGACCCTATTAATATTGATTATCTTGAGGAAATGCTTAGAAAAAACAAAGATATTAAACTTTTTATTATGACAAACCCCACCTATGAAGGTGTAATATCAGATGTTAACAGAATTGCGAATATATGTAAGAAATATAATGTTAAATTACTTGTAGATGAAGCCCACGGCGCATTATGGAATTTCCATAGAGCTTTGGGTGTCCCCGCTATTCTGGATGGAGCTGATATAGTAGTTCAATCACTCCACAAAACAGCAGGCGCTCTTAATCCTTCGGCTATCTTGCTTATAGGTAATGATTCAGATATAAGTCCTAGACAAATACAAGAATCACTTAACCTTATTACAACTACATCACCCTCTTATCCTTTGCTAATTAACATTGAAGGGACTATTAATTATTTGAACTCTGAAAAAGGCAGGGCTAAAATATCTGAATTGGTTAAAAACATTAACAGATGTGTTCGAACACTGCGAGATATACCAAATTTAGAAGTCTACACGTATAATAATGATGTTACTAAAATTCTTGTTAAACTTACTAATGTATCAGGATTTGAGTTATCAAATATTCTTTTTGAAAAGTATAATATTGAAGATGAACTCGCAAATGAAAAATCTGTACTGTTCTTAACAGGAATAGGTACAACAAAAAGCAAACTAAAGAAGCTTGAAAAAGCTCTTACAGAAATTTGCTCTGATAATATTAAAATTACAGAGTCAGGCGAGGATACTAATATGCTTTATACTGTAGAGCCTAGAGTTAAATACACTCCCGCTCTTGTTTGGAATAAACCATATCGAGAAGTAGAGCTTAAATATTCAATATCTAGAGTGGCTATGGAAGTTATTACTAATTATCCACCAGGAGTACCTGTTTTACTACCTGGTGAAGTTATAAAAAAAGAACATCTTGACTTCCTTAAAGATAGAAAAAAAATAAAGGTGCTTGCTTAATGGCTTTTTTTAAAAAAAATGAATATTTAGACTGTCATTTTATGAAGCACTCTTTGCATTTTTTTCAAGACTCCATAAAAGCGTGCTGCACGAACGCTCAAGGTCCTGTTTTTTATCCAAACTATTCAGGCGAAATTATTGATTGGAATTATATTTTTAATATTAGAAAAAAATACATTAAAGATATTAACTCTATTTGGAATAAAAAAGCCATGCCAGATTGCTGCCAGAATTGCAGTGAACTTAGTTTATATAAATCAAAAAATAAAGTTAAAAGTTTTGAGAATATTGTTGATACTATATATTTTCACCACAGTATGTCCTGCAATGCTAAGTGTATATACTGCTGTTATAGAAACCGCAGTAAGGGTTTTAACTATCAAGTTTTACCCGCTGTTAAATCTTTAATTGATAATAAAATATTATCAAAGCACGCTTCTATTTATATGAGCGGGGGTGAAATTACTATTAATCCCGAATTTGAGGAGTTATTATATTTGCTTATTAACTATCTCGACTCAAAAATTGAAATTTTAACTTCTGGAATTAAATACTGTAAATCTATTGAATCCGCTTTTAAAGCTGATAGATGTATGCTCATTATATCCCCAGACTGCGCAGATAGAGAAACTTATAAAAAAATCAAACAGGTAGATTGTTTTGATGAGCTTGTTAATAACTTAAAAACATACATAAACGCCTGCGAAAATGCAAAAAATAACATAATTTTAAAATATATTATTGTTGATGATATTAATGATAATAATGAAGAAATTGAAAAATTCATT
>CANQRT010000035.1 GCA_947626325.1 Candidatus Gastranaerophilales bacterium
TACCCTTAAACATCTTTTTTAAATATCTAGGATACTCGCTCTCTGGCAAGCTTACTAATAAATCATACTCATAAGGAGGTTCGCCTATGTCGTCTTTTTTTAATTTTTTTAATATTAATTCCAGCATTTTAATCTCATAATTGATTATATTTGATTATAACATGCAAAATATAACCAGTCAATTATAATCAATTTACTATTTAAACTAATCATATTTAACCTTATAAATTAATCAATAATAATTTATCTTTAAATGAGGTGATAAAATATGATTACTAAAGAGTTAATAGGTAAAAAAATTCAACAGGCACGTTTGCGCAAACATATTACGCAAGAAGAACTTGCAGAAGCGGTTGAGCTTTCTCCTAACTATTTAAGCAAGGTAGAGAGGGGATTAAATATGCTCAATTCCGTTAAATTTTTAAAAATAGTGGATTACCTTAATATAGACTTAATTGAATTTGGTATTTCTAATCAAAAAAAATCAGAAAATAAGTATAAAAAACTCAACACTATTTTATTAAATAGTAATGAAGATGATATTGAACTGATAACGGCACTTATAAAAGCCGTAATTGATTATAAAAAGTAGTTTTTTAACAGTCTTAGCCCGTATTTTATGTAATTTAAGAATAATGAAAAGTTTATGTTTTTGTTAAATATTTTTTTTGCGATATAAGAGGGGCGCAAATAATATTTTAAAATTACATTTTTTCTAAAATTTTCAATTTGTTTATGTGATAAAATCCCATTAATATAAGCGGTATTTTTAAATGAATCCTTGCCTAATACCTCACCGCCATATAGGTTATATAATTCGCTCCCCCGAAAAGGAACAACCGCTGAAATCTCAATAAAATCTGTATTTGCTTTAAAAATTAAATCTTTTGTTTGGTTTAGATGCTCGATTGTTTCCCACGGGAAACCTATTATATAAAACCCGAAGGTCAATAGACCTGATTTTTTAACAAGTTCAACCGCTTTAAGGTTTTGAACTATACTCGTTCCTTTTTTTATTTTATTTAATGAGTCATCACTGCCTGACTCTATGCCGAGCGCAATAATAGTACAGCCCGCTTGTTTCATTTTTTCAAGCAGTTCACTATCAAGAGAGTCTGTGCGCGAATTTGCGCACCAGTTAATTTTCCCTTTTAAGTTAGAATTTATAATTCTTTCACATAGTTCAATAACATAGTTTTTATTTATTGTAAAAGTATCGGATTTAAAAAAGAAATCAGTTATTTTATACTTTTCAACGCACTCGGTTAGTTCATCAATTATAGAATTTATACTTCTAAATCTTACTTTTTTGCCCGATATTACAGGCGAAAGGCAGTAAATACAAGAGGACGGACACCCTCTTGATATTGATATTGTAGCCATTGGTTTATTTGTCAATGGATTTTTATATAATTTATTATTCATTAAATTTCTATCAGGATAGGGCAATTTATCTAAATCTTCGCAAAAGTGCTCGAGTTTATTGCAAATCCAATTTTCGCCGTTCTTATAGCAAATACCTTCTATATTTTGGAGTTCACTTTTGTCATTATAATGAGCATTTAATAAGGGCTGAATTATAAATTCAGCTTCCCCGCCGATTAAATAATCAGCAGAGCTTATCTTATTTAAAAAGTTCGCTTCAATATTAAAAAAGAGCGCTCCTTTTAGTATTACGATTGTTTTTTCTTTCAGCAATTTTATTTTTTGTACAAACTCTATATCCTCGTAAATACTTGCGTTTGTCGTGCTTATAAATACTATATCTGGATTTTCAGCTTTAAAATCACGCTCAAAATCGCTATAGGTGAGTTTTTCACCGCTATAGTCTTTTAAAAAAATCTTATATTCCTGCCTTAATATTGAAGCAATATATCCTAAATCATTACAGGCTCTATAATCATTAGCGCAAGACGCATTAATATTTATCTGGCATCTATCTTCGCCCCGTTGATAAGTTCCAACAGGCGGATATATTAACATTATTTTTTTCATATATTTTTATTCACTCGTATGCTAAAATTAATATACTATAATTTTTGGACAAAATAAATTATGAACACAAAATATATAAGATATCCGCTTGGATTTATAATGCTGGCAATGATACTTACTGCCTTTTATTTTTCAGGTATTGCGCTTTTTTTAGTGTCAGTATTTTTTATAATTATAACAATGATAGAGTACAGGAATATGTTGAAAAATAAAAACATTATTCCTCACGCATTTTTACCCGAAATTATCGGGATTTTATGCGCTTATGTATTTATTTTTTCAAATGACATAAATCTTCACGCTTTTATTACTCCATTTATGCTCGCTGGAGTTATATTTTCATTTATATTAACTGTTATAAAAAATCAAAAGCCATACCTAATGAGCTCACTCACCACCATATCCGCAATAATGCTTATAATTTGCGGACTTTATATAATTAAATTAACTTATTTTTTTGAAGAAAAAAGTGCTGATTACTTAATATTAATCTACTTTTCTGCTATACTTTGTGCAGATTTTACGGCAAGTATTATCGGGAAGAAATTTCCTTTTGTACATTTCACGCCCGAAATCAGCCCTGAAAAAACACTGACAGGCGCTTTTGCTCATCTTATTACGTGCTGTTTAATCTGTCTTTTGGCTGTAAAATTAATTCACTTTTCACCGTTAAAAAGTATAGGTCTTGGTGTAATTATATCTTTGTTCGCTCAATTTGGCGATTTAACGATTTCAACCTTTAAGCGGGAGCTTGAAATTAAACACAGCGGAAGTTTGTTTTTAAACTACGGCGGACTGCTTGACAGAATGGACTCATTTTTATTCTCTGCACCTGCTGTATACTACTTTTTATTTTTGACAACGCTCATTTAACCCCTTGTGCGCGCAGTTTTTCAACAAAATGTTTTAATCTTTCCATTGCTTTTTTTAAATTATCCAGTGAATACGCATAAGATATTCTTAAATACCCCTCGCCACTTGCACCAAAGGCATTTCCTGGAATTGCAGCGACTTTTTCTTCTTCTAAAAATCTTGTCGCAAATTCTTCGCTTGTCATATTAAACTCTTTTATACAAGGAAAAACATAAAACGCTCCAAACGGTTCAAAACATTCAAGTTTCATTTCTTTAAACGCATTTATTAAAAACCTGCGGCGCTGATTATATGACTTTCGCATTTCATCTATGTCTTTATCGCCATTTTTCAAGGCTTCAACAGCTGCATACTGGCTTGTAGTCGGCGCACACATTATTGCATACTGATGTATTTTTAACATCTGCTTTATTATTTCTTTCGGAGCACAAGCATAGCCAAGACGCCAGCCCGTCATTGCATAAGCCTTTGAAAATCCGTTAATTAATATCGTGCGCTCTTTCATGCCTGCTATTGAGGCAATAGAAGTGTGTTTAGCGCAATATGTCAGCTCCGAATAAATTTCATCTGACATTACATAAATATCGTATTTTTTAATAACCTCAGCAATTTTTTCCAAATCCTCCCGCTCCATAATTGCGCCTGTCGGGTTATTCGGGTACGGGAGTATTAACAATTTTGTTTTAGGGGTAATTGCATTTTCAAGCTCCTGCGCGCGCAAGCGGAAATTATTTTCCGCTTTTAAGTTAATTATTACAGGCTTTGCGTTTGCGAGGATTGCGCAGGGTTCATAAGATACATAAGAGGGCTGGGGAATAATTACCTCATCAGAGTCATTTACAAGCGCTCTTATACCTATATCAATTGCCTCAGAACCGCCCACCGTAACTATTATTTCATTATCGGGATTATATAAAATATTTTGTGTTCTTTTTATATAGTTTGAAATTTCAACCTTTAAATCTTTTAAGCCAGAATTTGAAGTATAAAAAGTCCTGCCTTTTTCAAGTGCAAATATACCTTCATCTCGAATGTGCCAGGGAGTATCAAAGTCGGGTTCCCCCACACCTAATGAGATTACATCTTTCATCTCATTTACCAAATCAAAAAACTTTCTTATCCCAGACGGTTTTATTATCTCTACTTTTTTTGACAGCTCTTTTGTCACGGTGATATTATCTCTCTTTCATCTTCGCTTTTCTTTGCCAGTATTATTCCGTAATCTTTGTATTTTTTTAAGATAAAATGAGTACCTGTGCTTAATACACTGTCTAATGTCGCAAGTTTATCCGAAACAAAGTTTGCTATCTCTCTTAAAGACTTTTCTTCCAGTATAACAAGTAAATCGAACCCGCCCGAAATTAAATATACACTCCTTACTTCAGGATAATTATAAATTCGCTCTGCTATTTTATCGAAACCTTGACCGCGCTGGGGTGTAACCCTAACTTCAATTAATGCTGTTACCTTTTCTATTGAAGTCTTTTCCCAATCAATTAAAGTATTATAACCGCATATAATGCCTTCTTTTTCCAAACTTTCAAGTTCTTTTAATACTTCTTCTTCACTTTTACCAAGCAGAACCGCTAATTCATTAAGCCCAATTCTGCTATTTTTCTCTATAATTGATAATAATTCTTCTCTCATTTAATCACTGCCTATCTGATAAAATTCCAAAAATACCTTTTTACAGCTTTTCCTGCCGTAAGTTTATCAAAGCCTTGTTTTTGCGCCGTTACAATTTTTACTTCATCGGGCTGAACAGTTCTTTGATAATTTACACTTTTATTCCCAAATAATATTACGTATTCCGCTTTATATCCGTCAGGAATGCTCAAATATTCACTTAACTCAGGGAATAACATCATGCAGGTCTGCATATATCCGCACCAGCATGTGCCTATTCCAAGGCTTTGAGCGTATAATTCAAAATAGCTTAACGCAATATCCGCATCTTCTTTAGCGCATGATGCCTTTTGAGAATTAGATACCACAAGCAGATGCGGAGCATTTCTAAATATAACATCTTCGCCTTTGCTTAGAGCCATTGCTATTGATGAAAATTTATCTACAACAGCTCTTATCGGTTTTTTAGTTAAACCTGCAATTAATTTTTGATTAACGTGATTGCGGAACTCGTTCATTACTTCAACATCATCTATAAACGAGAATTGAAGCGCATGACAATTGCATCCTGTCGGCACATATTTTAACATATCTTTTAATTTTTGCAGTTTATCTCTGTCTATATTTTCATTTTTAAAGTTACGATCGCTTCTGCGCGATTTTATCAAGTTCAATAACATATCGGGATTTTGTGAATATATTTGTTCGCTCTCATCGGGATTTTTGCCGAAGATAGATATTGCCCCCACAGGACATATCGCAAAACAGTGCTGACAGCCTATACAATTTTGCGGTTTTACTGCTTTAGGCACTTTATTTTCATCAAGTTTAATGACAGAGCAAATACAATCTTTTTCGCATAATCCGCAATGAATACATTTTGTCTCATCAACTTTAAATTGAATATCGTTCATAATTATCCTCAATTCTTTTATTTAATAATAACAATTTATTTTAAGTTATACAATTACTATTTTTATGTAGTATTATAATAGCAAAAAAGGAGAAAATTATGTTTCACGTTATAACAGAAAGAGATTATTCAGAATTTTCACGCAAACAAATAGGCGAATATACTGACTTTGATAAAGCATTAGAAGCTGCCCAAAAAGCTGTTCAAGGCAAAGAGGGATTAAGATATATTATTGAAAAAACAGACGGACACGTTGACAGCTACGGTAATCAAATAGTTACGGTTGTTGCTGAAAGCGAGTAATTAAGCAGATGTTCAACGGTTTTAGCCGAAACCTCCGCCATTACTTTTTCAAATTCATCTAAAGATTTTGCAGCCTCGCCGTTAGCTAAATCTGATAATGCACGAACTATTACAAACGGAATATTATTCATATATGCACACTGCGCAATGGCACATCCCTCCATTTCAACAGCAAGTGCATTAAAGGTATTTTTTATATCTTTTTTCATTTTGTTATCAGAAATAAAAGTATCTCCTGTTGCAATTACACCGCGATGAATACCCGATTTAAATCCGCTTTCTTTAACTGCCGTTTCATAAGCATTTATTAAATTTTCATCTGAATAATAAACAGTAGGTTTATCTTTATTTACCCCCGTGCACATATAGCCTCTTGCGTAGCCGAGGGCAGTAACATTAAAATCGTACTGAACAAGTGAAGTGCCTATTACCATATCACCTACAGCTAAATTGTCGCCAACTCCGCCAGCTACACCAGTATTGATTATACATTCTGGATTGTATTTATCTATGATGTACTGAGTAGTCATAGCTGCATTGACTTTCCCTACTCCGCTTTTTGAAAGTATTATTTCATAAGAGTTTATTTTACCCGTATATATAACGATTTTGCCCGATTTATGCTCGTTGTAATCAGTTAAAACAGATTTTAATGTATTTATTTCACAATCCATTGCCCCGATAATAGCTATACGTTTTTTATTCAGCATAGTTCATTTTCTCCACAGTCCAGTTTTTAAGTACATTTGACATATCTAATGCTACTTTTTTAGCGCCCTCTAAATCATGCTCGCGGTAGTTACCACATTCTTTAGAGCTAACTCCTGGAATTTCTCCGTTAAAAGAGCTTATAAAATCTAATGACTCTCGCATTAAATTTAATGAGTCACTATGAGTCATATTATCTCTAACTAACAAATAAAAGCCCGTTCTGCAACCCATTGGGCCTACATAGACAATACTGTCTTCATACTTACTGTTTCTTGCATAAGTGGCAAATAAATGCTCAAAGGTGTGCATAGCAGCATTTTCAAGATAATCACCGCCATTGGGCTTTTTCATTCTTACATCGTATGTAATGACATCACCGTCTATCCTTGAAATATACATTCCTTTCTGCAATATGTCATGATTTACTTTAAAACTTGCTATTGTTTTCATTTCAAACTCCCTTTTGTTAAATTATAAAATAAATTTTAAATTAATTAAACACTTCGGTTGAAAGATAACGCTCTCCAGTATCGGGGAGTAAAACTACTATCATTTTATTTTCATTTTCACTGCGTTTTGCAAGTTCTATTGCGGCATGTAAAGCTGCACCTGATGATATGCCGATTAATATCCCCTCTTTTTGTGCACATTTTCTTACTTTTTCAAATGCCGATTCATTTTCAACAGTTATAATTTCATCATAAATATTAGTATTTAAGATTTTAGGAACAAATCCTGCACCTATACCCTGCAATTTATGCGCACCTGCTTTGCCTTGAGATAAAACAGGTGATGAAAAAGGCTCTACAGCTGCAATTTTTATATCGGGATTTTTAGATTTTAAATACTCACCTACTCCCGTTATTGTTCCGCCTGTACCAACCCCTGCAACAAATATATCAACCTTGCCGTCTGTATCTTCCCATATTTCAGGGCCTGTCGTTTCTCTATGTATTTGCGGATTTGCACTATTTTCAAATTGCCCTGGTATAAAGCTGTTTTCTATTTCCTTTGAAAGTTCAACGGCTTTTTCTATTGCGCCTTTCATTCCTTTTGAACCCTCGGTTAAAACAAGCTCTGCTCCGTAGGCTTTTAAAATTCTTCTGCGTTCTTCGCTCATTGTTTCAGGCATTGTTAATATTACTCTATATCCTTTACTTGCAGCAGCTGCAGCAAGTCCTATCCCTGTATTTCCGCTTGTAGGCTCTATTATTACAGTTCCTTCTTTTATTTTACCCTCACGATCTGCTTTTTCTATCATTGCATTGCCGACTCTGTCTTTTACGCTTCCCGCAGGGTTAAAATACTCTAACTTCGCTATAATTTTCCCTTTTACACCGTATTCTTTTTCTATATTTTTTAACTCTATTAACGGTGTTTTCCCTATTAACTCTGTTACATTGCTATATATTTTCATTACAGTCTCCTTATTTACAAATAAAAAAAGGGAGTTTTCCCAACTCCCTTTAAAATGGTGGAGAATAGGAGACTCGAACTCCTAACCCCCTGCGTGCAAAGCAGGTGCTCTACCAATTGAGCTAATCCCCCGCGGATTTATGTTTATATTATCATGTCATAAAAAAAAATCAACACTTTTTTATTTCTTATTTTTTATTTCTTTTAAGTAGTTTTTATATTCTTTAGTATATTCTTCATTTTCAGGTGCAAGCCGTTTCATTATTGAAAAATTTGTTAATGCAGTTTCTTTATCATTCATCGCTATTGCACATTTTGCCATATAGTATCTGTAATTTGCATTCCCAATTTCTATTTGAGCTGCTTCTTTATAGTACATATATGCTTCTGAATATTTACCTAAATTGTAATAACATTCCGCTATTTTTTCATAATACTCTGGCTTTGCAGGGTTTATTGTTATTGCAATCTTAAAAAACTCTAAAGACTTTTCATATTGTTTTTCATTATAACTTATTAAACCTTTTAAATAATGCGCCTCTGCATTATTTAAGTCAAGCTCAATCGCCTTTGATAAGTCTATTTTAGCATCGTAATTATTATTTTGTTTTATATGGTTTTTAGCCGATAAAATATATGCGTTAAGATATTTATTATTCTCATTTATAATTTGCTCGCATAACAACAGCGAATCTGAATAATTTTCAGCATTATAATATGTATCAGCTAGAAAATATCGGTATTCTATTGACTTATCATTGTATTCAATTGCTTTTTTACCAGCCTCAATAGCCTTTTTCCACATATTTAATTTTGAATAATATATTCCTTGAGCATAATAGCCTATATCATCTTTGGATTTTAAGTCGGAGAGCTTATCAATATACTTTTTCGCAGTAATGATATCATCTCTTTGAAGTGCTAATATTATTTTTAAAGATATTGTATTTACACTATATTCATCTAAAATAAGTATTTTATCAGTTATTTGCTCAGCTAATTTATATTCCTTTTCTGTATAGTATAAGTATGCCAACGTGTAATTATATAAAATATTATCAGGTTCAAGTTCAAGAGCATTTAAATAAATCAACTCTGCCTCTTTTAAATATCCGTTTACACTGTATTCGAGCCCAGATTTATAAAAATATTCAGCTGCCGATTTATAATCGCCGTTATCTTTAAACTCTTTTGCCTGTTTTAAATAATCTTTAATGTTATCCATAGCTTAATTATATTTGAACTCTTGATTTATAACAACTGTTTTTTAATATGATAAAATATTGATATGGAAAAACAATTTAAAATATGTTCTAAATATAAACCATCTGGAGACCAGCCACAAGCTATAGATAAGCTGGTTAAAGGGCTTAATGCTGGATATGATGCCCAAACTCTTTTAGGAATTACAGGTTCAGGAAAAACTTTTACTATAGCAAACGTAATTGAGAAAGTCCAAAGACAGACTCTTGTAATAGCGCATAATAAAACTCTTGCCGCACAGCTTTATAACGAATTTAAAGAACTTTTTCCAGATAATGCGGTTGAATATTTCATTAGCTATTATGACTATTATCAGCCAGAAGCTTATATCCCAAGGAGTGATACTTATATTGAAAAATCTGCAACAATTAATGATGAAATAGATAGACTTAGGCACAATACTACAAGAAGCTTGTATGAAAGAAATGATGTAATTGTAGTTGCTTCTGTAAGCTGTATATACGGCTTAGGTCTGCCAGAACAGTACCTTTCTGCTGCACTTAAAATTGAAGTGGGCGACGAAATTGACAGGAATGCGTTTCTAAAAGAACTTGTTAAAATTCAGTATAACCGTAACGATTTAGAACTTACCCGCTCAACATTTAGACCCCGAGGCGATATTATTGAAATTATGCCCGCTTACGAAAAAATGATTACTAGAATTTATTTGTTCGGTGATGAAGTTGAGCGTATTGTAAGAATTAATCCTGTTTCTGGTGAAATTGTTGAAAACTTGGAGTCAACAGTTATTTTCCCTGCTGTTCACTATTTATCTGATGAAAATGATAAAGAACAAACAATTGCACTTATTAGGCAGGAACTTCAAGAGCAGGTTAAAAAATTTGAATTTGAAAATAAATTGATTGAAGCTCAAAGAATTTATCAAAGGACTAATTACGATATAGAAATGATTAAAGAAATGGGTTATTGCAGCGGAATTGAAAATTACTCGCGCATTATTGAGCGCAGGCCCCCTGGAAGTGCACCATCTACCTTATTAGACTACTTTAATGACGATTTTCTGCTTGTAATAGATGAATCCCATGTATCAATTCCGCAATTAAAAGCAATGTATAATGGTGATCAGGCAAGAAAAACCGTGCTTGTTGATTACGGGTTCAGACTGCCAAGCGCTAAAGACAATAGACCGCTTAAAATTGAAGAATTTTGGTCAAAAGTTGGTCAGAAAATTTTTGTTTCTGCAACCCCTGCTGATTTTGAGCGTGAAGTATCATCTCAGCTAATTGAACAAATAATAAGACCAACAGGGCTTGTTGATCCTGAAATTTTTGTACGTCCTACATTAAATCAAGTTGATGACTTGATTAAAGAAATAAAAATTACGGCAGATAAAAAAGAGCGTGTGCTTGTGACTACTTTAACTAAAAAAATGGCAGAGGATTTATGCGATTATTTGCTGCAATTAGGAATTAAAGTTAGGTATCTTCACAGCGAAATTACATCTATTGAAAGAGTTGAAATACTGCGCGACTTACGCTTAGGTGTTTTTGACGTTTTAATTGGAGTTAATTTGCTTAGAGAAGGTCTTGATATACCAGAAGTTTCACTTGTTGCCATTATGGATGCCGATAAGGAAGGATTTTTGAGGTCTGAAACCAGCTTAATTCAAACTATCGGCAGAGCCGCAAGAAATGTATGCTCCAGAGTTATTATGTATGCAGATAAAGTAACAGATAGTATGGATAAGGCTATTAAAGAAACTTTAAGACGTAGAAATATTCAGCTTGAATATAATAAAATTCATAATATTACACCTCAAACTATTAAAAAACCTATAGAAAATAACCTGCTTCAGCTTGTAGCAAGTTATAGAAATATTGAAGATATTGTTGCAGAAGAAATGGTTGAGAATAATATTTCTCAAAAAGATTTACCTAAATTACTTGATAAATTAGAGAAATCTATGAAAAAAGCAGCTTCTATTCTTGATTTTGAACGAGCTGCTGAAATCAGAAATCAAATTAAGAAACTAAGAAACCTTAATTTTTAATATTTTTCCTCTTTTTTTCCTCAATTTTTTGAAAATAAGGAAGGAGGTAACTATGAAAATTATTCTTGGTTCTAAAAATAAATCTAAAAGAGAATCGATCGCGATAGC
>CANQRT010000036.1 GCA_947626325.1 Candidatus Gastranaerophilales bacterium
CTGTACTAATCTTATAATTTATTATGACTTATTTAGTATTTAAGGACAATTTTTTTTCTTTCAACTTGAAATATTTGTAATTTTTATTACTGATATAATTGACTTTGAGGGGTTTTGTAAATTTAAGTAAAGTTTTTTTGTATATAAAACTATACATTATTAACTAATTTGTTTGAAATCATGTTCAATTTAATATATCCTTTTCATGTAAATTGCGGGTGTGTGATTTATATATTGAGAGGCGGGATATACTATGGAACAACTTTTAAATGATAGTATGTATATTATGGATTTAGGTGAAGTTAACAGTGCACCTGAAATCATTTTTCAATTAAGCTCAATACTTGATAATCCCGAGGTTAGGAATAAAAAAATCTGCTTGAAACTCGGAAATGTTGATTTAAATCAGGCTCAATTGCTTAGTATTAAATCTTTAATCGGGGGAATTAACTCTATTTTAGCAAGTGTTGATACTAAATCTGTTGAAACGGAACGAGTTGCATTGTCTTTAGGTATTATCGTTTCTAATGTTTCATCAGAAAATACAACAGAAGTAACTCCTGCTGAGCCTTATAAGACGGCTGATGAATATATAGAACAGGTACAACAGGAAACGGTTGAACCTGAAATAGAAACAATTGCAAGGGAACAAACAGAAAATGAAGTTCAAACTCAGCAAGAGTCTGCAGAAGAACAGAAAGAACAATTTGAACAACACGAGCAAACTCAAGAACAGCAAACTCAAGAGGATAATAATTCCGAGGTGAGCGCACAAGTAGAACAGCCAAAAGATGAAATGCGTGATGAACTTGATGTTATTTTTGGCTCAAATCCAGTAGAAAAAAGTATATTTAATATGGAAGTTTCGAAGGACTTACAAGAAGAAAATTATAATATGGAGGACATCGTTGTCCCTGAGCAAGAGTATACAAAGGAAGATATTGAGCTTGAGTCATTCCCTACAAAATATATAAAACAAACTATAAGGTAATAAACTACGAGGGTAATATAGTAATTATAGGTGATTGCCACCCTGGATGCGAAATTAGTGCGTTTGGTGATATTACTGTTTGGGGTGTTTTGAGCGGTATTGCTCACGCAGGTTCTGGCGGGAATGAAAAAGCAAGAGTTAGAGCGTTAAAGATGAACGCAATTCAATTAAGAATTGCTAATTGCTATTCTAGGCGTCCAGACTCACTAAATACGGTGTATATCGAAAAAACAAATTCTTTTACACCAGAAGAAGCAAGAATTATTAATAATGAAATAGTAGTATTTAAGATAAACGATTAAGGAGCGGATTAGATGACAGGGAGAGTTATTGTTATAACATCCGGAAAAGGAGGAGTCGGAAAGACTACCACGAGCGCAAATATTGGAACTGCACTAGCAAAAAACGGGCATAGTGTTGTTCTTGTTGATACTGATATTGGTTTAAGAAATTTAGACCTTTTACTCGGACTTGAAAACAGGATTGTGTATACTCTTGTTGATGTTGTAGAAGAACGCTGTAAATTAAAACAGGCATTAGTTAAAGATAAGAAAAATCCTAATTTATGCTTGCTGGCTGCAGCGCAAACAAGAGATAAATCTTCTGTAACGGCTGAACAGCTTAAAAAAATTACAGAAAAACTTAAAAAGGATTATGATTATGTGCTTGTTGACTGTCCTGCAGGTATTGAACAGGGATTTCAAACTGCAATTGCAGGCGCTTCGGAAGCAATAGTTGTTACAACTCCTGAAATGTCAGCAGTTCGTGACGCTGATAGAATAATCGGGCTTTTAGAAGCAGCAGAGGGAATAGAAAGTTATAAACTTTTAATTAACCGTGTTAGACCTAATATGATTAAATCTAACGATATGATGAGTGTTGAAGATGTTGAGAATATCTTATCTTGCGGAAAAATAGGTGTTATCCCAGAAGATACTGGTATTATTACCTCAACAAACAGAGGCGAACCTATTGTTAATGATGAAAAATCGCTTGCAGGCAGAGCTTATTTGAATGTTGCAAGAAGAATTAACGGTGAGGATGTTCCTTTCTTAGATATAGATGAACCTAAAAACTTGGTAGGAAAACTTAAAAAGTTTCTTTCCTCATTAGGTAAACATGGAAAGGAGCAATAAATGAAAACACTTTTTTCCGATATTTATAATAAAATTAGAGAATTTTTTCAACAGGAAAAATCTGAAAATACAAGTGAAACGGCAACTAACAGACTTCAAGTTATTTTAATGCACGACAGAACAAAACTTGATCCGCTAATTATGAATAAAATGAGAGAAGAGCTTATTGAGGTCTTTTCTAAGTATGTGGTTATTGATAATGAGGAACTTGAAATAGGTCTAAAAAATGAGGGTGATGCAGTTGCTTTAATGCTTAATATCCCTATAGTTAGAGCTAAAACAGAAGAAGAACTTGAAGAAATTAGAAAAAAACTTCAACAGGAGGAGGAAAAAGTTTCTGATGATGATGAATTAGAAACTGAAGAAACCGAAGAAGACCAAGAGGAAGATGCTGATACTGAAGACGACTCTAATGATGATGAAGATGAAATTTCTGAAGAAGATGATGATGAAATTTCAGACGAAAAAGATGACGTTATTGTAGAAAAAGAGCTTGAGCCTGAAGTTGACGATGTTAAATCTTCAAAAGACATAAATAAGAACAATGAAACTGTTGAAGAAGATAAATAAATAATTTTTCATCTAAAGCAGGAGCGCATTAAACGCTCCTGTTTTTTTATATAGCCAAAGCCATTTTAATATCACCTGCAATCGCAATAATTACAAGAATAGTGACAAATATATTCCAAATAATATTTTTCATAAAAATAACTCCGTAAATAATAATATCCTTTTTTTATACCAATGTAAATAATAAAACAATTCAAATTGTTACCAATAAGACTACATACAAAATCAAACTTGTATTTAAAAATATAAATATGAGTATGGATATTGAAAAATTAAAAAAATTTGGAAAAAATATAGCTAAATATAGAAAGATGAAGCACTTAACGCAAAATCAACTTGCTGATAAACTTGATATATCAAGAGAACATTTAGCTAAAATAGAAACGGCAAAAAGAGGTGTAAGTATTAACTTATTATTTAGTATAAGCGAAACCTTAAATGTACCCGTGAAAAATTTTTTTGAGTTTTAAAAATAACTTAAATACTTGATTTTTTAGTTTCAGCATTTAATAATTTAAGTGTGAAGCTGATTTGCTTTGTAATGAAAATTTAATATCGCGGAGTACTCTGCCGACACAAAAGATACAGTGTATCTTTTGAGGAGAGGTAAGTCTGGGAACCAGACTGCGTAGGGGAAAAGCAAATAACAATTTAATATCGCGGAGTGGAGCAGTCTGGTAGCTCGTCGGGCTCATAACCCGAAGGTCATAGGTTCAAATCCTGTCTCCGCAACCATTTTCCTTCTGAAAAGAAGGTTTTTTTTATAAATTTTAAAAAATATATTTGTCTTTTAAAGTCCGTTTTGAGTCGGAAGTTTTTTGTTCCTTATTCGCCTCTGTTACAAACACAATGCTATTTTTTGCGGTCGGAAATAAAATGATTTTCTCATTTTGAAATCGGTCAAAAACGGACTTTTATTACCCCAAAAATGAAGTATCAAAAATACACCCGAATTTGACGTAATGATATATTATAATACATTTGTAAAATAATTACTTTAGCTCAATTACAATGATATAATTAAACAAAAAGGGATAAATTATGAGTTTGAGTGTAAATATAAATGAAAAAGCAAACTTAATTTGGGCGATAGCAGATAAATTGACAGGTGTTTATAAACCGCATGAATACGGAAAAGTAATATTGCCGCTAACAGTAATAAGGCGTTTTGATTGTATTTTGTCTGATACGAAACAAGCTGTATTAGATAAGCATAACAGCATGCCTTCTGATTTACCAATGCGTGATAACTTTTTAAAAAAGGCTTCGGGTTATGAATTTTATAATACAAGTAAATATACTTTTGAAACTTTGCTTGATGATTCAAATAATATTGAAGCCAATTTCAGAAATTATATAAACGGGTTTTCTGATAACGTAAAACAAATAATTGAAAAATTTAAGTTTGATAATGAAATTCAAACAATGGCTCAAAAGAATATTTTATATATAGTAATTCAAGAATTTACCACACCAAAAGCGGATTTGCATCCAAACAAAATATCTAATTTAGAAATGGGCTATATATTTGAAGAAATCATCCGAAGATTTTCAGAGGCTCATAACGAAGACGCAGGACAGCACTACACACCAAGAGAAGTTATTGAACTTATGGTAAATATCTTATTTTCAAATGATAATGATATTTTAACTACTAATGCAATAAAAACTCTTTATGACCCTGCTTGCGGTACAGGCGGAATGCTTTCTGTTGCACAGGATTATTTAAAGAAGTTGAACAACTCTGCAACATTATTACCTTTCGGACAGGAAATTAATGACGAAACTTTTGCTATATGTAAAGCCGATATGCTGATAAAAGACAATAATGCGGATAATATTAAAAACGGAAATACATTATCGGGTGATGAATTTGCAGGCGAAAAATTTGACTATATCTTATCTAATCCGCCTTTTGGAAGAGAATGGAAGAATGAAAAAACATCGGTTGAACGTGAAGCTAAGTTAGGAGCAGGCGGAAGATTTCAAGCAGGGTTGCCTGCCGTCAGCGATAGCCAAATGTTATTTTTGCAAACTGCAATTTCTAAAATGAAAGAACCTCAAAACGGCGGGGCAAAGATAGCCATAATTCACAACGGTTCGCCTTTGTTTACGGGAGACGCAGGGTCAGGGCCGTCTGAAATCAGAAGATATATTTTAGAGAACGATTTACTTGAAGCAATAATTGCACTTCCAAATGATATTTTCTATAACACGGGTATTGCAACATATATTTGGGTATTATCAAACAAAAAAGAACAAAGACGAAAAGGTAAAGTCCAGTTAATTAACGCAAATGAACTTTATGAAAAACGCAGAAAGTCTTTGGGCAATAAGAGAAACGATATACCTAAATACTATATAGACGAAATAACAAATATTTATGCCGATTTCAGAAAAAATGAGATAAGCAAGATTTTTGATAATGAAGATTTTGGATATTCAAAAATTATTGTTGAAAGACCGCTTAAAGATGAAAACGGTAATCCTGTTTTAAAAGGTGGAAAACCCGTTGTAAACCCTGATTTAAGAGATACCGAGAATGTACCTTTAACAGAAGATATACAAGAATATTTTAACAGAGAAGTTATCCCCTACGCACCTGACGCTTGGATTGATGAGAAGAAAACAAAAGTGGGATATGAAATACCGTTTACAAGATATTTTTATAAATATGTTCCTCCAAGGAAGTCGGAAGATATAATGAAAGAAATACTTGACCTTGAAAAATCCTTAGAGGGAAGTTTAGAAGGGATATTTAATGACTAAGACAGAAGATTTATCAAAAGGCGAAATAGTAATATACAAAAACGAAAACGGCAATGTTTCGTTTGAGGCAAAATTGGAAAATGAAACAATTTGGCTAACTCAAGATATGATGGCAAAATTGTTTGAAACAACAGTACCTAATATTAACATGCATATTAAAAATGTATATGATGAAGAAGAATTGGAACAAAATCGAACTATTAAGGATTTCTTAATAGTTCGAAAAGAAGGCAGCAGAAGCGTTTCAAGGAAATTAGCTTTTTATAATCTTGATATGATACTTTCTGTCGGATACAGAATTAAATCAAAAACCGCAACTCAATTTCGCAAATGGGCAACTTCCGTCTTGAAAGATTATATGACAAAAGGTTATGTAATCAACGAAAAGAAATTGAAAGAGGAACAAGATAAAGTAAAAACCTTGCGAAGCACTATTAATATTTTATCAAGAAGTCTAACCAATCAAATAGACAACTTAGAAGACGCACAAAATATTGCAAAATTATTAGACAATTTTGCTCCAGGGCTTGATTTATTGGATAATTTTGACCATAAAACGCTTGATACAAAAGGCAATAATGAAAAAGAAGCTGTTAGAATTAGCGAAGAAGAATTTTTGAAAGTCATTGATAAAATGAAATCCGAATTTGCAACGGACGTTTTTGCAAACCCAAAAGATAAGAGCTTTTCAAGCTCTGTTAATCAAATATACCAAACTTTTGACTCTCAAGAGCTTTATCCGACCTTGGAAGAAAAAGCAGCTATGCTTTTATATTTGATAACAAAAAATCACTCATTTTCAGACGGCAATAAACGTATTGCCGCAAGCTGCTTTTTGTATTTCTTGGATAAAAATAATATTTTATATAAAAACAATATGCCGATAATAGATAGTGCAACTCTTTTTGCGCTAACTTTGTTAATTGCGGAAAGCAACCCGAACGAAATGGAAACAATAAAAAATGTTGTCTTGAGTGTGCTAAACAGGGGCGAGATGTTGGTGGAGGATATTTAATGAGTAATATTATTGTATTTATTAAAAATATAATTTCTACTTTAAGAGACGCATTAAGATTTTTATTTTTTGAATACAAGCATAATACAGATGTAAGAAATCTATATATAGAGCATGCAAACAAAATAGATAAAATTTTTACTTTACATAATTTGCATAGTAGAATGCCAGATGAAATGCGACAATTAATATTTGAAGTATCTAAAGAAGCAGTATTATACTTACATAAAGATATTGTATATTTTGTGGAAGAACTTAAATCATTATTGTATGATTTAGACTTTAATTATTACATGTTAGATGATTTGCCTGTTGGAGAAGAACGAACAAAAATTTGTAAAACTATATATGATTTAAAAATGAAAATTCATAATATGCAAAAGGAATACTTAAAAATATATAGAAAACATATTCTTAATGATGGTATAAATTTAAAACAAATCCTAAATTCTTTATTTAAAGATGTTAATGAAATGGATGAAAAGGTTAAAAATGCAACAATGTAAAATAAAAACATACAATAAATACAAAGATTCAGGGATTGAATGGATTGGCAAAATTCCTCAACATTGGGAAATAAAAAAATTAAAACAAATTATTTCTAAACCTTTACAATATGGAGCAAATGAAAGAGGAGATGCCTATAACGAACAGTATCCGAGATATATAAGAATTACGGATATAAAGGTAGAAGATAGCTCATTGAAAAATGAAGGTAAATTATCTTTATCTTTTGAAAAAGCACAGGATTATATTTTGGAAGATGGAAATATTTTATTTGCAAGAAGCGGTGCAACAGTTGGCAAAACATTTTTATACCAAAAGGAATATGGCTTATCTGCTTTTGCTGGTTATTTAATAAGAGCCTCTTTTGAAAAATTTATTATTCCTAAATATATTTACTATTATACTTTAACATATTCTTATGAGGAGTGGAAAAATAGAATATTTATTCAGGCAACAATACAAAATATTGGGGCTAATAAATATAATAATTTAGAAATATCTTTACCTAACAAAGCAGGGCAACAGCAAATAGTAGAATATCTTGATAAAAAATGTGGGGAGGTTGATAGGGTTGTTGAAGTTCAAAAACTGATTATAGAAAAATTAAAGGAGTACAAACAATCTGTTATAACCGAAGCTGTAACAAAAGGCTTAGATAAAAACACACCTCTAAAAGACAGCGGCATTGAATGGATAGGCAAAATCCCTCAACATTGGAATATACAAAGGATTAAAACTTTAGGAGAATATAGAAACGGTTTAATATATTCCCCTGATGAAATTTCTGACGAAGATAATGGAATTTTGGTACTTCGTTCCTCAAATATTAGCAATGGCAAAATTATATTTGAAGATAATGTCTACATAAATAAAAGCATACCCGAAAATATGATGTTAAAGATTGGGGATATATTAATTTGTTCAAGAAATGGCAGTCGGGAACTTGTAGGCAAAAATGCTATTATTGATTTTAATTTTAGAGCATCTTTTGGAGCTTTTATGATGATTTTTAGATGTAATTGTTATAAATATATGTACTATATATTAAATTCTCACGTTTTCAATTATTATTTAGGTTCCTTTCATACATCAACCATAAACCAACTTACAGGTAAAAATTTTGGCGATATGATTATCGTTTATTGTAATAATACTGATGAGCAAAATGTTATAGTTGAATATCTTGACAAAAAATGTTCTGAAATCGATAAGGCAATATCTGAAAAAGAAGTCTTAATTGAAAAATTAACGCAATACAAAAAATCCCTCATCTACGAATGCGTAACAGGGAAAAGAAAGGTTGTAGCATAATGGATAATAACAATGTCCAAGCAGGATTAGCAAACATTAATGCAAAAGCAGAATTAAATACTGAAATAAAAAACGAATTAAAAGCTGCTGATAGTATATATACACAAATAGGTGGTACATATAATGATTACAGGACTATTATTGTTCAGGGTGTAACTCGTGAAGAAATGGAAACATGTATTGATTCAAAAATAAAAGAAAAAATTGAATTTTTTAAAAATGAACTTGAAACAAATATTATTCCTAAAAATTTAGAAAAATTAAAAAATGATGTTGGAGTAATTACATCTTATAAAGAAACAATCTCAATATCGGCAATTAAGAATGACAAGGATTTCGATAAAATGCTTTCATCGGTACTGAAAGAGAGAATGCAATCTGATGACTCTGATATACAAAATACTTGTTCACAAGCAATTTCAATAATGAAAAATTTAACAAAAAGCCATTTAAAAATTATTGCTTTTTTATATTTGTTTCAATCAAATTATGTTAAAAATAATATAACTTCTAAAAATTTTATAGAGTTTTATGATAAATATATAGCTAACCTTATTGATTTTCCGTTTAATAAATTACAAGAATTAGGAATGACTATCATTTCAAATGGAATAGCAGTTTCCTTTACTTTTAGCTGGGGTATTAACTTTTATTTACCAAGCGGTTTTTACGACCAATTAACCGGTAAATTATATGATATCCCAATAGAAATAAAGTCGAGAATAGGGCATTTAGACGGTATTTGGAAAGAATTAACAACATCATCTTCCAAACTTACTTCTGTTGGTAAATGTATAGGTAAAACATATTTACACGATATTTTAGGGTTATATGTTGAAGAACAAATTGAAACAAAAACAAAATCTAATGGAATTACACATGAAGATTTAGCAAGAATAAACAAAGTTTGAGGGAATAAAAATGCAAGATACTTTACTAAATAAAAACTTGGCAATGTGTAGATTTTATTTTTAAATTGTGTGGATAATTTTTTAACTTATTTTTTTAAAACATTGCAATAACTACGATTTTATGGTAATGTGTGTAGATAATTATTGTTTAATTTGATGTAATTTAATTTAATGTAATGTAAGTTAACTTAATTTAAATAATAAATAATACGAAACGAAAGATTTAATAAATGAACAACTATAAATTGCAAATACCTAATCCCGAATTTGATAGTTCAATCACTGAATTAATAATGCAACTTGAGGTATTAAAGACCGAAAAAGTTTATCTTGATGTTAATCCTGATTTATTTTTTCAATTAAATAAACTTTTTCACTCGATAGAAAGTTTGCAATCCGCAAGAATTGAAGGTAATCGCACTACTTTAAGCGATTATTTCAAAGTTAAGCTGGATGATAAAATACGAAAAAACGAAAATATTGAAGAAATTATAAATATTGAAAATGCTATTGACTATATCAACAGGCTTTTTGATGAAGATAAAAATATACAAATTTCTAATTTTATTATAAAAGAACTGCATTCTATACTTACTAAAGATTTAGTGACGGAAGGTAGTCATACCCCGGGGAATTATAGAAAAACTGAAGTTTTAATTAAAAATTCAAAACATACTCCGCCTATGGCAATAAAAGTTCAAGAATATATGGACGAACTGATTGATTGGATTAATATGCCTGCTAAAATCCAAGAAAAACCTTTGAAAGTTGCAATAGCTCATCATCGTTTTACTTGGATTCACCCTTTTGATAACGGTAACGGAAGAATGGCTCGATTATTAACATATTTCTTATTAAGGCAATATGGTTATAGAATGTCGTATTTGATGAATTTATCTGCAATTTTTTGTATAGATAGAAAAATGTATTTTGATATGCTTGAAAAAGCCGATTTCGGAGATAGAAAAGAACTTTTAAATTGGTGTGAATATGTTTTAAGAGGTTTAAATATAGAAATAGCCAAAATGAAAAAACTTCTTGATAAAAAATATTTTATGCAGTCTATTTTAGAACCTGCATTTCAGGCTTGTTATGACAGAAACCTTATTTCAAGTGAAGAATTAAAAATCTTGGTGAAAACACTTACAAGTGCAGATAATATTATCATGTTAAAAGATATAAGACCATTTTTCAAAGATAAAACTGATAGACAAATTAATTTTATATTAAAACAAATGACAAATAATAAATTATTGCAAAAAAATGAACCCAACAGCAAAAAATATTTATTAAATTTATATAATGATATTATTACATATGAACTTATAAAAAAACTTGAAGATGAAAAATTTATTGTAATAAATAAGGAAAATAAATAAATGCAAGATACTTTATTAAAAGAAAAAAATTTTGAAGAGGCGATTGAGAATTATTTAATAACAGAAGGCGGTTACCAAAAAGGCTCGCCAAAGGCTTTAAATCGTGCTACGGCATTAGATGAAGATACATTTTTAAAGTTTATTAAAACAACACAAGAAAAACAATGGCAAAAACATTGCACAAATTACCCCGACAACCCTGAACATGAGCTTTTAAAAAGGTTTCAGGAAGAAGTAGCTGAAACGAATCTTTTACAAGTATTAAGACACGGTTTTAAAGATAGAGGTGTTCAATTTAATGTTTGTTATTTTAAACCCGAAACCTCAATGAATCCCGATACTGTTGAAAAATATAACCAAAATATCCTGTATTGTACAAGGCAGATGAAATTTTCTCTGCTTGATGAAAGAAGTATTGATATTGTTCTTTTATTAAACGGTATCCCTGTTGTATCCAT
>CANQRT010000037.1 GCA_947626325.1 Candidatus Gastranaerophilales bacterium
GTTAAAAGAGGGGCATTGATAGTAATACAAAAAAATCCAGACCAATCTTTTTATAATGAGGTAGGTACGGTAATTAATGCGGATATATCTGCAGAACTAATATTAACAATATTTTTCCCAAACACTCCTCTGCACGACGGGGCAATGGTAATAAATAATAATAAAATACTTGCAGCTGGTGTTTTACTTCCATTAACTGAAGATCCTAAATTAAGCTGGAGATACGGAACTCGACATAGAGCAGCAATCGGCGCAAGCGAAGTATCAGATGCGACATGTATTGTTGTTTCAGAAGAAACAGGTGATATTTCTATAGCAATAGATGGAATACTTAGAAAATACGAAGATATAACAACCTTTAAAGAAGACTTGGAAAAAATACTATCAAATGAAAATGCACAGAAAATTGAAAACGCATTCTTTGTAAATTTGATAAAGTTGAGAAAGAAAGACAAATGAACCCTATAAACAAAATAGAACAAGAAAAAATATTTGCAGTATTAAGAAATCAAAATCCTGCCGAAACACAAGAAATAATAAAAGCTATTACAGATGGTGGAATAAAAATAGTTGAAATAGTTATAGAAACCCCTGAAATGGTAAAGGTCTTAGAAAAAATAACAAAGCAAGATGACCGTCCAATGATTATGGCAGGCGGTATTATAACACAAAGGCAGGCTCAAATTGTTATTAATTCAGGAGCTGATGTTGTTGTATCACCAGTATTTCAAATGAATTTAGTAAGACTTTGTAAAAGCGAAAAAACTCCGCTGATAATGACTGCTACGACTCCAAATGAAGCATATTCTGCGTGGAAAGCAAATACTCAATTAATAAAGATATCTCCCGTAAATCCTATGGGAGGATCTGAATATATAGAAGATTTACTTCGTCCTATGAAATTTTTAAATATAATAGCTGCGGGAAGTATAAAAATAGATGACATACCTGCATATTTAAAAGCAGGCGCAAAAGCTGTAGGCTTGGGTAGAGCATTATATAAAGATGCTGCTTACAGTGAAATTACTAAAATAGCACAACAAGCATATAATAAAGCACAAGGGATATAAAAGGGATAAAATGACAAAATTAATATTTGAAAAAACAGTAAAAGGTACTCAGGGAGTAAATCTTACCGATGAGAGTTTAGATTTCGGTTTTTTAGATAAAAAATATTTAAATACTGAAGAAAAAACAATACTTCCTGAAGTAACTGAACTTGAAGTTATGAGGCACTATAAAGAATTATCAGACAAAAACTTCTGTATAGAAAAAGGCTTTTATCCGCTGGGTTCATGTACAATGAAGTATAATCCAAAAGTAAATGAACTGTTGGCAGCACTTGAAGGCTTTAGTGCACTTCATCCGAAACAAGATGATGATGATGCTCAAGGCTCATTAAAATTAATGTACAATTTGCAGGAAGCTTTAAAAGAAATAACAGGTATGTCTGCAATAACGCTTCAAAATGCAGCAGGCGCACACGGTGAATTATGCGGAATGATGATTGTTAAAAAATATTTTGAAACAATAAATCAAAAAAGAAAAAACGTAATCATTCCAGATTCAGCACACGGAACAAACCCTGCGAGTGCTGCAATGTGCGGGTTTAACATAATAGAATTAAAATCAAACGAAAAAGGACTTGTAGATATTGAAGCATTAAAATCTGTGCTGGATGATAATACCGCAGCAATAATGCTTACTAACCCTAACACATTAGGTCTTTTTGAAGAAAATATACTTGAAATATCAAGACTAGTTCACGAGGCAGGTGCGCTCTTATATTATGACGGCGCAAATATGAATGCGATTATGGGATACACTAACCCTAAATTAATGGGATTTGATATTGTACATATTAATTTACACAAAACCTTTTCTACCCCTCATGGCGGTGGAGGCCCAGGTGCTGGTCCTGTCGGCGTTGTTGATAAATTAAAAGAATTTTTACCTGTTCCTTATATCGATTTTGACGGAACTAAATATATAAGAAGATATAATCTTAAACACAGTATCGGCAAAATGAAAGCCTTTTACGGAAATTTTTCTGTTCTTGTAAGAGCATACGCTTACATACTTATGCAAGGTAATTCATTAAAAGATGTAAGTGCAAATGCTGTTTTAAATGCGAATTATATGATGAATAAGCTAAAAACTCATTATTTACTGCCTTATGATAGGAAATGTATGCACGAGTTTGTCTTATCAGGTGATTGGCAAAAAGAACAAGGTGTAAATACCTTAGGAATAGCAAAAAGATTAATGGATTCAAACTTCCATCCGCCAACCGTTTATTTCCCCTTGATTGTTCATGAGGCAATAATGATAGAACCTACTGAGTCTGAAACAAAAGCTAGACTTGATGAATTTATTGATACAATGATACAAATTGCGGAGGAAATAAAAGTAAATCCGCAGGAGGTTTTATCACATCCAAAAAATACTCCAGTTAAAAAAGTAGATGAAACACTTGCAGCAAGAAAACCTGATTTAGCATTTAAAAACAACTAAATTGTAAAAAATTTGACTGAATTTATAAAGTTTATTTTAATAAAAGAATGGATGATAATAATGACAAAGTAATTAACTTTATAAAAAAATCAGGAACTGGCAGTGCGGAAAGCGAACACGAATTTCCTTTTATTAAATTTACAAAAGATGAAAACGGTAATTCTTTTAAAGAAGAATATTTATTAGAATATGCAAATAAATGCTTTTATATAATAACCATTTTAAAAAACAATGGAATAAGTCCTGCACTGTACAAGTATAAAGTCCCTTATAAATCACTATTTGAATTTATTAACAATTACAAAACAGGAACAAACGGAAAAATAATAGACATAGAACGGTATATACCTGAAGAACCAGCATAAATGAATAAATTACCGATAGAATTGGAATGCAGTCTTTATAATGTAATGAAGCCTTACAGATATACAGGAGGGGAATATTTAAGCTACAATAAAGATTTTGAAAGTGCTAAGGTAAAAATGGCATTTGCATTCCCTGATAAATACGAGATAGCAATAAGTAATCTGGGGCAAAAAATCTTATATGATATAGTAAATCGTGATGATAGATTTCTAGCAGACAGAATATATGCACCAGACAATGATTTTAGACAAAGATTAATAGAAAAAAACTTATTATTATATGGTCTCGAAACCAAGCGAGAAGCAAAAGATTTTGATATAATAGGTTTTTCGCTCCAATATGAGCTTGCATATCCTACAATGCTTGAAATGATAAAGCTATTCGGAGTAGAAATAAAAAGAGAGGATAGAAAAGAAAACAACACACCGATAATTGCAGCTGGCGGGCCATGCTGTTTTAATCCTGCACCTATTGAAGATTTTATTGACGTATTTATGATAGGGGATGGGGAAGAATTAATAATTGAACTTTTAGAAAATTATAAATCCTTAAAAGATAAAAATTTATCCAGAGCGGAAATTATAAAAGAACTTGCAAAAATAGAGGGCATATACGCTCCAGCAGCTAAAAATAAAACGAGGAAAAGAATTTACGATATATCAAAAGATAATAAAATAACTCAAAGCCCAGTGCCGTATTCATCAGGAGTTCATGATAGAACCGTCATAGAAATACGCAGAGGCTGCGGCAGAATGTGTAGATTTTGTCAGGCTGGACACGTTACACTGCCTATCAGAGAACGTAAAGCTCAAGATATTATCAAAATGGTAAAAGATTCAACCATGCAAAGCGGATATGATGAATACTCACTTCTTTCCTTATCCTCAAACGATTACACCAATATTGAAAGCGTTATTGAAGAACTTTCTTATGATATGAATAAAAGAGAAATATCTGTTTCACTACCCAGTCAAAGAATAGACAGATACAGCCAGAAACTGGCTCAAATGGTAAGAACAGTAAGAGCCACTACTGTAACTCTCGCACCTGAAGCGGGAAGCCAAAGGCTCAGAAATGTAATAAACAAAAATTTATCGGAAGAACAAATTATTGATACAATTTTAAACTGCTATAAAAACGGATTTAGCAGCGTAAAATTATATTTTATGATAGGACTGCCGACTGAAACATATAAAGACCTTGATGAAATGGTTGAATTATTTAAAAAATTAAAATATAAAGCAAAAGAAATAAGAAAAGAACTTGAACTAAAAGATGCTTTAAATCTAACCTGCACTGTATCCATATTTGTACCTAAACCATTCACTCCATTTCAATGGTGCAGTCAAAACGGCAGAGAAGAAATAAAAAATAAAATAAGCTACCTTTTAGATAACGTAAAACCACTAAAAGGAGTAAAAATAAATTATCATAACAGTTTCACTTCAAAGCTTGAATGCGCAATGACTAGAGGGGATAAAAGATTTAATAAGTTCATTTATGAACTCCATAAAAAAGGTGTATATTTAAGCAGCTGGGACGAAAATATAGATAAACAGCTTTGGGAAGATACAGCAATTGATTGCGGTATTGATTTAGATTGTGAAGCTCAAAAACAATATGATTTAAACGAGGACTTGCCTTGGGATATTATTGATATCGGAATTGAAAAAAGCTGGTTTATAGAACAATACAATAACGCAGTAAATGCAAAAAATATAACTCCATGCGAATTTAACTGCGTTAATTGCGGAGTCTGCCCTAATTTAAAGACACATAAAGTAATTGATAAACCCTATAAGGCAGAAAAAAAAGAAAATATACAAATCTCAGAAGAAAAAACTCCAATCAAATACCGATTAAAATTGACAAAAGAAAACGAAATGCGCTATATTTCACATCTGGACTGGCAAAACACAATTATAAAAATGCTGTACCGCTCTAACTTGGATATATGTTTTTCACAAGGGTATAATCCAACACCAAAATTTTCGCTCGGAATTGCTTTACCTTTGTTTGTTGAAAGTAAATGCGAATTAATTGATATAGAAATATATAATAAACTTTCATCTTGTGATTTAAAAGAAAAGTTAAACTCTGTTTTGCCCCAAAATATAAGAGTAGTCCAAGCAGAAGAAATAGATAAAAACATGCCCGCAGTCGATATAATGGCGCAGTGGGCTAAGTATTCTTTTGAACCTTTAAAAAAGGGTATTTTAAAAAAAGAAAATTTGTTGTATATTAAAGAAAAGATATCTTCCGATGAAGAAATTTTCTTAGAGAAGATAAATAAAAAAGGTATAAAAAAATTAATTAATATCAAACCGTCAATAAAATCAATCACCGTAGATGATGAAAGACTATATATGATTTTAAAGACAGGACAATCGGATGAAATTCCGTCTGTTAAAGCAGAAGACGTAATAAAATCTTACATAAAAGATGTAGATTTCAGAATAATACGAGAGGAATTTTACGATAAAGATATGAAAAGTTTATAAGATTTAGAAAAGGAAAAAAACATGTCAAAAGCGATAGTGGTAGCAGAACGTGACAACATAGCAGCAGTAATAGAAGACGGAAAAATTTGTGAATTTTACATACAAAGAGGTGATATGCTGTTAAATGATGTATATCTTGCAACAGTTGATAATATATTGCCAAGTATTGATGCTGCATTTGTAAATGTCGGCTACGATAAAATGGGATTTTTACACGCAAATGATGCAATAGGAAAAGGCACATTAAAAGAAAAGCTCTCTCCTAAGCAAAAAATAATAGTACAAGTTGTAAAAGAGCCCGTAGGACATAAAGGCCCGAGAGTATCAACATTATTAAGTTTACCAGGTCGATTTTTAGTTTTAATGCCTCAAGAAACAGGAATTAACGTATCAAGAAAAATAACATCACAAAAAGAAAGAGCAAGATTAAAATCAATAATCAGCCTATTAAAACCTGTAGGGGTTGGCGTAATAGTAAGAACAGAAGCTGAAGGACAATCTGACGCAGATATACAAGAAGATATGGAAATTCTGCTTGAGAAATGGAATACAATAGTAACAGCAGCTGAAACACGTCCCGCGCCAAGCCTTTTATATCGTGATCAGGATCTATTATACAGGGTAATGAGAGAAGCTTGCAGCGAAGATGTAGATGAAATAATACTTGATACATCTTATGGAGTCCATAGAACACAGCAAATACTCCAAAACTGGAATATGAATAAAAATATTGAGGTTAACGCTTATAAGGGTTCTGAAAATCTTTTAGTAGCCTCTGGAGTAGTTAAAGAAATAAAAGCTGCACTTCAAACAAAAGTAAATTTACCAAGCGGCGGGTATTTATTTATCCAAACCACAGAAGCTTTAACAGTAATTGATGTAAACAGCGGAAAATTTGTAAGCTCTAATACTCAGGATGAAACAATAGCAAAAACTAATATTGAAGCAGTACATGAAATTGCACGCCAATTAAGATTAAGAAACATAGGCGGTATGGTTATTGTAGACTTTATAGATATGACTAACAGACGTGATAAATTAGCAATGTTAGAAGAACTTGAAATCGCTTTAGAAAAAGATAAAGCAAAACCGCAAGTGGGACAATTGTCTGATTTAGGATTAGTAGAATTAACACGGCACAGACAAGGTCAAAGTTTATCTGAAATATTCGGAAAAAAATGTCCTCATTGCCAAGGAACAGGATATATTGCAGATGATTTAAACTTTTCAGCCCCAACAGCCGAAGGTGAAATTAAAGCTAAAGCCGCAAAATTAAAAATTCCTGCTCAGCAAATAAAAAACAGGACTCCAAACTATAAACAAAATAAAGTATTTAACAATCCGAACAATAATCCTTTGAATGAGAATAATGAACAAAATAACAGACAAAATCAGCATAAGTTTAATAATAACTTTAAACAAAACATAAATAAGCATGTTGAAGATATAGAAACAAAGGAACAATTGCTCGATGAAATAACTAATATAATAACAGGAACACCTGAAAATAATACGGTTCAAACTGAAACACACGAAGAAAAACAATCTCAGACAGATATTAAGAAAGAGCAAGCCTCAGTTGAAGTAAAACAAGAAATAAAAACAAAACGCAGAGGCAGAAAACCTATAAAAAAAGCAGAAACAAATAAGTCTGAGCAATTGACACTAGAAGCTGAACCTAAGAAAAAACGCGGAAGAAAACCCGCTAAAAAAGCACAAACAGCAAAGGTATAATAACAATAAATGACAACAGAAATACTTCAATCTACAAATAATCAGCCTGAATTTGAAGAATTGCCTGAATTACCCGATATTGAGGCAGTTTCAAATGTTAGCACTGTTCAGGCAAAAATCCCTCATACAAATTTTGAAGTAAATAACTATTTAATATACGGCGGCGTAGGATTAATTCTATTAATCCTCGCCGCCATACTTATTTTCGTATTAACAAAAAAGCATAATAATAAATCCTCATCAAACACAAAAATTGACGATGATGAAACTAACCAATATAAAAGTCTTGGTACATCTGATACCGTAAAAAAATGTATAAGACTGTTTTTAGAAAATACAAGGATTAAATAAGTTCTTCAAGCTTATCAATAATTGCATTATTGTAGAAAGAATTATTTTTTGAAAACGGAAAAACAGGAAGGTTTAATTCCTTTTCAAATTTTTTACAAACTGAAAAAACTTGCGATTTTGATATTTCATCAACTTTAGTAGCAATTATAAAACAAGGAAGATTGTTAAAGGCAATCCATTCCGCCATTTGCTTATCATTTTTTTGAACCTCATGCCTAGAGTCAATAAATTGAATTAAAGACACAATAGATGTGCGTTTAAGTAAGTATTTTTCAAGACTTTTTTGCCAATCATTTTGCATTTTTCCTGAGACTTTAGCAAAGCCGTAACCTGGTAAATCAGCAAAAATAAACTTATTATCTACGTTAAACAAATTAATTAATTGAGTTTTTCCAGGAGTATTACTTGTTTTGGCAAGTCCTTTAATATTAACAATGGCATTAATAAAAGAAGATTTCCCGACATTAGAACGGCCTATGAGCGCAAATTCTGGCAGGTTTAACTGCGGGCATTCATTAATGGAGGGCGCGCTTGTTATGAAGTTTGCTTTCGTTATTTTCATCTTTTAATCTTTTTTTATTAATAACACCTGTTAATAGTTTATATACTTTTTTATTATTATAAACAGTAAATTGAATATCATCATCAAAAGTAACACCTATGGGTAATTTAGGCATAAATATATTAGTTTCTACATGCATAATTTTTATTCTTCGTTTTTTTATTATGCTTAAGGGAGTAGCTAAAAATATTTCAAAAGTTTTTAAGATATCCATTCTTAAATGATATCAAAATAAAATATTTTTTTAAACGAATTGTAAAATTATTTATCCTTGCAGTTTTTTAATTCTTAAATTAGCGTAATCTTTTTTTTCACTCTCGCCAAAGTCATCTAATGGAAGTCTTTTAATAAATTCCTTATAATATTCAAGGGCATTTTCAGGCTCTGATAAATTATCAAAAGCAACTCCCAGATAATAATATGCGTCAAGATTATCCTTATTTAGTTCAATAGCTTTGTATAAAGGAGCAGTGGCTGCTGCATAATTATTTTGAGCAATTAAAATCATAGCTTTATAAAAAAATAATGCAGAATTTTTAGAGTCTATATTTAAGGCTTCTTCTGTTAATTTCATAGCCTCTGTATAATTTTGATTATCAAGGGAATTGGATATTTTATTTAAATAAGTATCAGCCTCTGTTTTATTAAGCACATCAAGCAATTTAAGCGAAAATTGATTATTTTTATTAGCATTAAGCGATTTTTCAATATAATTTCTTGCACTTGATAAATCCTTTTCCATATAGAAAATATAAGCAAAATAATAAAATACGTCGGAATTATCAGGATACAAAGACATAGCTTTATTTAAAAGTTCAAAAGCCTTCTGTTTATTATTTAAGAAATAATTTGCACGTGCACTTGAGAGCATAACATACAAATCCTGCTGATTAGCATCTTGAAGAACACTCAATGCCTGCTGATACAACCCGCTGTTCATAAGCCCGTCTGCTTGTTTAACAGGTTCATCAGATAATTTAGCCAAAGCTACATTATACTTAGCTATAGTATCTTTATCATCAGCCTTATCTCGCACAAGTTTAAGCATGTCATAACAGTCTTTAAGATTACCCTCTGCCTTATATACCTCTGACATGACAATATATCCGTTAACATTTTCAGGGTACTTCTTAATAAGTTTCTCTGCCCAAATTTTAGCCTCAGAATAGTTTTTTTTCTCCAATAGCATGCCTGAAATTTCCGCATACGCTTTTTCCTCAGAAACCTGCGGGCAGACTTTTGATACTAATTCTTTTTCTGTCACATTCTTTGATACAAGTAAATTATACAAATTATATTTAATCTCTGTATCTTCAGGCATAACAAGAGCAAGCGAGGTATATTCATTAATTGCATTATCTTTTTGATTTAACTGCATAAGATATTCTGCTTTTACCTTTTTTAAATCTTTATTCAAAGGATTAATCTTTGAAACTCTATCTAATAAGTTAATTCCAGCTTGATAATTTCCTGTTGTATCAAAGACTTCTTTAAATGTTTGCAAAAACTTAGGATTATTAGCACAAATAGCAAGATACTCCTGTGCCTTAGAATATTTTTGGAGTATTAAATTTAACAAAGTTAAATCAATAGCAACATCGGTATTATATTTAGCATTTTTTTCAAGTGAAGCTTCAAGTTCCGAGGCTGATTGCAAAACCTCAGCTGTCAGTTTATTTGATTTCGCAAGATTATTTAAAAATGTAAGCTCTGAATAAGCCTTATCAAACTGAGAAGTTTTAATATATAAATCAACAAGGGGTATATAGTAAGTGTAATTACTATCCTCTTGAGCGATTTTAGCCTCAATTTCCTTAATTGCTTCATAATAAGAGTTTGAAGAAGTATCAATGTTTTTTTCCGTAAATACGGCATTTGTTGATTGAATAGCAGAACGTTTAGGGTTTATTGGCTTATTAATAATAACGGAGTCTGCATAAGCAGCCATACCGCTGTATAAAATCAAAATTAGAATTAAATATTTGTTTTTCATATAAAACATGTTACGTAATCGGCGAAAATAAGTCAAACAAAAAAGAGAGCCTTTTTCAAAGCTCTCTTTTTATTATTTGTTTTTTATTTTTTATTCTTCGTCATCAACTATTTCTATTTGACTAGCTGCCGCAAACACATCTACTAATTGTGTTTTGTTATTGTGAATATTGTTATTAACTTGAAGTGTTTGAGGTTGAATTGGCATTTTATTTTTTCTTGAAGCTTGGTCATCGTTTATAGTATCAACGTTATTAGCAGGAACAATTGAAGGAGTTACAGGGGTGTCACCAGATTCATCTGCAAGTCTATTATTGATTAACAAGATTTTTTCATTTCCGTCACCAAATTCAATGTGATGTCTTTGTTTATATTGTTGACCGTTAATTTCAACATCTGTATCTGAATCTGTAACTACCATTTTATCGTGTGCGGTGTTTGTTCTAAATGTACCATTTTTTACTGATATGTATGAACGTTCAGAGTCATCACCGTTCGGGATTTTAGCTTCAGAGGTGTAAGGTTTACCTGCTATAATCTTATCAGCTGTAAGAGTCATATCACCATTTTCTGCAACTAATCTTGATACTGATAAAGCATTGTCATCTGTAACTGTAATGTATACATTATTTTTAGCTTCAGCAGTTACGCCTTTATCTCTATTGTTAACTCCAGCGAGTTTAACATTGATATCACCGTCTTTAGCGTACATTTTAGCTAATGTATTTTTGAAGTTAATGCCACCAAAGATGTTCTTTCCAGCTGTTATTGTAGTTGCACCGCTTGTAGCTTCCATAGTAGCTTTTGCTTGAACATTACCTGCTGTAGCTGTTACGTTAATATCATTACCAGCTTTTAAGTATGAATCTTTAGTAACATATACGTTATTTCCGCCTTTAATATCGATATTATTATCAGCTGTAACTGTAGAAGCAACTACTTGAGCAT
>CANQRT010000038.1 GCA_947626325.1 Candidatus Gastranaerophilales bacterium
TTGTAGATTACTTTCAAAAAAAAGCACAAGAGCTTAAAATAAAATTATCAATTTACAGTTTTCTTTCTTATGTTATGAAAAACAGAAATATAAATAAAACTAAATTAATTAATGTGAAATTATTATTTGAAATGTACTTAAAACTTAATAATGATAAGTCTAAAAATCTAATATATTACAGATAAAAATTAATACTTGTTAATATTTGTAAGAATATTGACAGAGTTTGAGTTAAAATATAGAATGTAAAAATTAATTAGCCAAATATCAGAGAAAATTTAAATAATTATATATGATAAATACATTAATAAAAAATAATAAAAAATCCGTAAAGGATTTAGATGCTCTTTTCGAAAATGTTTATTTACTTCCAAATTGGGAAAAAATTGGTAAGTTCTCTGTAAGAGAAAGTAAATGGTTTTTTAAAAAAACATATAATGTTAATATATTTAGAAAATTCTCTGCAAGAAATGGACTTGAAAAATATCGTGTAAAGACAAATGATGATGTTATTCTTGCTTCAATGGATTTGAAAATATATAAAGATAATGTTTATATTATAGATTTAGAAAGTAATTCTTCAGCGTTATTTGAACAATGTATAACAAAACTTCTGCAAATATCAGCAGAAAAGGCATTGTATAATACAACAAATAAAGAAGTTAAAATAAATCTTTGTCTGCCCCCTTTAAAACGTGGAAAAATGAAACAGATTTTAATTAATTCTAATTTCGAAATGGAAGAACAGCAAAGTAAGTATGAAAAGGAAATGTTTGGGGAAACATACTCACTTTTAGTTGAAAAATCTCTCTTTTGGCAGAAAAAAATTAAACAATTCCCAGTTTTAATAAATAAATAATTCATATATATATATGATTTGATAATTGCTCATAATCTTTAAAATTGAAATAGGATAACTATATGGTTAAGTTATGAGCGAAAAAATAGAAAATAATTCATATAATAAAATTAAACGCTTATCAGACGTAGAACTGGAAAAGTTATGGGCGGTTTATCTTGCTGATAAATCCAATAAAAAATTTCGTGATTTGTTAATAATTCAATATATATATTTAACGAAATACGTAATTAACCGTGTAAAAGTTAACCTGCCTGCGAATACTCCTGTTGAAGATATTACAGGGTTTGGAGTTGAAGGATTAATTGATGCAATAGAAAAGTATACTCCTGAAAAAGGAGCACAATTTGAATCTTATGCAGTTACAAGAATTCGTGGTGCTATTATTGATAAAATTCGTGCTCAAGATTGGATACCTAGAAGTGCTAGAAAAAAAATTAAAGATATTAAACAGGCGGCAGAAACTCTTAAACAGGAGCTGGGCAGAAATCCGTCTAATGATGAAATTGCCGACTATTTAGGAGTGGACAAGGAAAAAATTGTTTCTATTATGGCAGAAGATACCTCTGTTACTTCTCTGTATGATAAAAAATATACTACAGAAGACGGCGGTATTGAGCTTATTGATACTATAGAAGACAGCAATATTGTCAGCCCGCTTGAAAAGCTGGAACAGCGTGATTCTAAAAATGAACTGGAGTCTGCGCTTATGCAATTACCAGAACGTGAACGTATGGTTATGGTTCTTTACTATCATGAAAATATGACTCTTAAAGAAATTGGTGAAAGTATTAATGTAACAGAATCTCGTGTTTGCCAAATTCACGCTCAAGCTATTATGAAGCTTAGAAATATTCTTAATGCAATGAGAGAAGAACGCTCATAGTTTTATTTTTTGCTCTAATTCACTAAAATCATATTTTTCTTCAATTACAGGGTATGTATATTCGACATTTATATATTCTTCAAAGGTTTTATCCATATTTTCTTTGCCTGTTATGTACTTTAAATTAAATTGATTTGCAATAGTTTCTACCTTGATATCGTAGCTGATAGGTAAAACTTTTACTCCCGCTTTTATAGCTATTAAACAGGCATGGTAGCGCATTGCAATTAATTCATTCAGTGAGCATATATCTTTTATTACTTTTTCATTAGAAGTATTTTCTATTACTTCTGCATTAATATTTGGATTGATTTTATGTAATTCCTCTTTAAATTGTTGGCATAGCTCCATATCGAGTCTATTTTGGAGTGATAAAATTTTTATTTCTTTATCGCTGTAGTATTTATTTATATTTTGAGCAAGTTTAATTATAAATTCATCATTAATTATTTTAGATTTTCTTAGCTGAATGCCTATTTTATTATTTTTTTCACATTGTGAAAGTTCTATATTCCATACGGGATCAGCGCATATTTTTGAGTTTATTCCTCTTGTTTTAAGCATATTTATACTGTTTATATCTCGCAAAGTTATATAATAAGCATTTTTTAGCAGACTCATTGTAATATTGCGCAATATTTTATTATTTATCGGCCCTATTCCTTGAGCAAATATAATTACTTTTTTCCTAAATATTTCCGCTAAAAATATTATTAATAAATAATATATTAAACTTTTTGAGCTGGTTGAGTCTTGAAGCAGGCTTCCCCCGCCTGATATTAATATATCTGACGATATTAATGTTTTAAATATTTTTAAAAGTGAAAAAGAATATACGCTTTTTACGTTTAAATTTTTTGAGGTTTTTTCTGGCGATGTTGAGAAAACTGTAATTTCTGTATCGAAGTTAAATTTTTTTATATTTTCGGTCAAAATTTTTAATATTATTTCATCACCGAAATTATCAAATCCATAGTAACCTGATATACATATTTTTTTAGTCATTTTGACCTTTAAATATTCTATAAACTTCCTCACGTTCAGGTATTGATTTTATTGCACCGATACCCTGAACTTGTAAACCTGCAGTTATTGCGCCCAAATGAACTGCTTTAAATGGTGACATTCCTGCGGATATTCCATGTAATACCCCGCCGTTAAAGCAGTCGCCTGCACCTGTATCATCAACTTTTTCTTCGTTATAAAATTTTATAAATTCTACCTTGCCGCTGCTCCCAACGTAATAACCTTTTTCTGCATCTGTTTTTACTATTACCGTTGATATACCTTTATCCCATAAGCGTTTAATAATATTGTCTACCGACGATAAGTCTGATAATACTTTTGTGTCATGTTTTATATTTAGAAAGAGTATATCTGTATTTTCTGCTATATCTTCAAAAGCTTCTTTTGCTTCTTCTTCGCTCCATATCAAGCTTTGATAATTAGGATCATAAGCTGTTATTACGTTATTTTCTTTTGCAAGTTTAAATACATATTTTATTGTTTCTCTTGCTGATATGGAAAGTGACTGGGTTATTCCTGTTGTGTATATTATTGAAGAATTTTTAATGTATTCTGGGGAAATATCTTCTATTGATAAATTAGTTGCAGCTGTTTTTTTTCTGTATAAATATAATTGTTTTTCACTGCAATCTTGTCCCAGCGCCAGCATATATATTCCGTTTATTCCTTTTTGAGGTTTTACGTGAGATATATCAAGACCAGCTTCTTGCCAGCTTTCCAGCAGATAATCTTTAAAACAATCCATTCCTATTCTGGAGATGTAACCTGCTTTTGAGCCTAGTTTTAGGGCAGTTATTGCCGTTGTTAAAGTATCACCGCCATAATATTTATTTAAACATTCAGCGTTTGTTAAACTGTACGGAGTCGATAATTCAATTAAACTCTCGCCGATTGTTATTATATCAAGTTTTTCTTCCATAATTCTTGTTCTCTGAGTGTAATATACCTAAAATATTTTTTATAATCAATATTATCTTACTATTTTTAGTTCCGTTTTATTACACTTATTTAATTTTTTTAATTCTTTTATTCTTCCTGTTATTTCTTTATAGTTATCTAATACAGGGCAGGTTTTAATATATTTTTTGTAATACCTTCTTGCACCCCTGTAATTTTCAAGTTTTTCATAACATATTCCTATTGCTAAATATGCTCTATAGTATTCGGGATTTTTATTTATTACTTCTTTAAACATTTTAGCGCTGTTAATATAGTCTTCTATGTGCATATATAATGTGCCTTTTTGTATGTATGCTCTTATATAGCTCGGATATATTTCTATTATCCGTCCATATATTTTTAGCGCCATATCCTCTTCTTCTATCATCTCATGTACAAGTGCCAATTGCATTTGTATATCGGGATTATCGGGTTCTAATTTTATTGCATTTATTAAATGTTTTATTCCGCTTTCAAAATCACCATTAATTATATGGCACATTGCAAGCTCTTTTTGCACTTTTACATCATAGGGGGTTATTTTTTCAGCTTTTTCCATACAATTTATTGCTTTTTCATATATATTTAAGTTCTTATATGCAAGCCCTAAACCCATATAAGATGAAGCATTGTTTCTGTTCATAAAAATTGATTTTAAATATTTTTCTACTGCTTCTTTGTATTTATTCCTGTTGCGTAAGCGTTCTGCCTGCCTATAATAGTTGTATGCAGATTTTTTTACCTGCTTAACTTTCCCGCTTTCTATACTTTTATTTGCATTTATCCCCAATGAAATATACCCCGTCTTATCGTTTATTTTCAATTTTAGAAAACATTATAATTTCGGGATATAGTCTTTAGATTAAACTTTATTGACCTTTAGTTCAATATTCTTTTAAGTTATTGATTTTCTGTTTTTACTGCTGATAAAAATGCACTTAATATATTATCAGGCATTTTCCGATACATTTTTCCTGTTTCATTATTTATTGCTACAATTGTTGTTCGTGCAATTACTCTTAGTTTTTCTGTTGATTTTTCATAAACTTTATGCTCAAATGTTACGCTCTGCGGTTTTACTTCTATTATTTGAGTTCTAATTATTATTCTTTCATTCATTTTTGCAGAGGATTTATATCTTATATTCATTTCTACTACGGGAAAGAGTATATTATTTTTTTCAAGCTCCTCAAGTTTTAATCCTAATTGCTCAACAATTTCTACTCTTGCGGCTTCAAACCATTTTGTATATGCTCCATGCCAGACTACTCCATAAGAATCCGTATCGGAGTATAATATACGAATTTCCTGTATGTATTCCAATTTATTCCTCTTTCTTTATGTAAATAAATCTTCTATTTTTTCTTGTATATCAGCTGGGTCAAGTTCTTGTGTATATGTATTTATATCTGCTGCAATTTGATAAAGCTTAGCAGCTTCTACTTTATCACCCTTCAGGGCAATTGACCGTGCTAAATTATAATGTGCCAATGCATAGTTTGGATTATATTTTCTTGCTTCTTCAAAGAGTTCTATTGCTTTTTGAATTCTGCCAAAATCGTCTAAATAAATAACGCCCAAATTATTATATGCTATATCATAAGTATTATCATATTTTATGGCTTTTTCATATTCTTTTACAGCTTCTTCTAAATCACCTTTGCCCCAATACAAATAACCTAAGTTGCAATGTATTCTTGAATTATTGGGAGAATATTCCAGCGCTTTTTTATATACTATTAAGGCATTTTCATACGAGCCTTTTTCAAAAAATACATTTCCTAGATTTAAGTAGGTATCTAAATCTGTTGGATTTAAATTGTAGGCTTGCTGGTATGAGGATATTGCAGCATCAAGGTTTTTAATATTCTCTTGAAAAATAAATCCCAAAGTTTGAGCCACAACGCTTGTCCATTGAGGGCTTGGATTTAATGTTACTGCTGTTTGATAATGCTCAATTGCTTCATCTATTTCTTCATTTAAATATAAGTATTGTGCTAGTTGACAGTGGAAATCAGCATTATTTGGCTGTAATTCTATCATTTTTTTACAAGTTTCTATTGCACTGTCAAAATCTCTTATTTCTTCATATAACTGGCATAAGTAACAATATGCTTGCAAATTTAAGCAATCCAGCCATATTGCCATTTTATATTCACATATTGCATCATCGTATCTTTTTAATTCAAAATATATACGGCCTAAAACAATATATATTTCTGTACTTCTAGGTGCTTTATCTAAAATTCTACGGTATATATCAAGGACTTCATTTGTTATACCTTTTGTCTGTATTGCTATAATTGCTTTTAAAAGCAAGGGGAGAAATTTTATTTCTGACAGCCCTCTTATTACATTTTTTAAAGCGTATTTGTCAAATGGCAAGGATAGTACTGATTGAGCAAGTTTTAAATATTTTTTGAACCAGGTTGTTTTTTTTTGGAGTGAAAGTATGCTGTATATTATATAATATGCTCTGGAACTGCTTAGAGGTGCTATGTTTATTGCATTTTGCGCCTGCTCCATTGCTTCTGTTAAATCACCTTTTTTCATTGCAATTTCAGAGAGCATATAATGCGCTTCAGATAGTTTTGAATTATGTTCAAGTGCCAATTTAAAGTAATTTAGTGCTTTATCAAGCTCTCTTTTATAATAAAATGCCATTCCGATTTTATAATAAATTTCTGCAGAGTTTACATCGGTTTCAAGTGCTCTTTGATATTCTGTTATTGCTTCATCAGCAAATTGCTGTGCTTGATATATATCAAGATGTTTTTCCATGTACAAATCACCAAGTTTTACATGTAAAGCCGCATTATTTTCATCGCTGTTTATTGCTCCGCGGCACATCTCGATTGCTTTTTGTATCTCGCCCTTTTTGCGGAATTTTTCTATCGCTTTATTAATTTTTTTATTTTCAATTGCTGTTTTATTCATATTCCTATGTTGATTTTATCATATTTTTAGGGTTTTTAACATATAAGTGCTGACTCTGTTAAATATTTTTTAGGTGCAAGTACGCTTATTACTGCAGGTTTATCAAAATATTTTTTTGCTGTTTGCATAATTTCTTCTGCTGTTATTTTTTTTATTTTTTCGATTAATTCTTCTTCAAAGGTATATCCGAGTCCTAGAAATTCATAATATCCTTTTAATACGGCTTCTGACATATTTGTTTCCTGATAAAACTGTCTTTTCCCGATTGCATTATTTTTGGCATTTTCAAGTTCTTCATTGCTTATAATTTCTGTCATTATTTTATTTATTTCTTTATCAAAACCAATGATTGATGTTTTAATATTTTTAGGCTCTGTGCCAATATATACAAAGAAATGCCCGCCTTGCATGCAAGGTTCATATACACTTCTTACTGTGTAGGCAAGCCCTTGTTTTTCTCTCAACTCTAAAAACAGCCTTGACGACAGCCCCGATGAACCTAGTATTGTATTTAAAAGTATTATTGATGCGTATTCTTCACTATATATTGACGGAAATAACCAGCCTTGAAATATTTGAGCTTGATTTGCATCTTCTTTTTCAACTGTAGATATTGTTTTATTTTCTATAGGAATTATTTTTTTTCTTTCATCTTTTGTTTTTGCATTTTTTAAATCACTCAAATGTTTATCTAGAAGTTGTTTTATTTTTGTCTCATCAATATCTCCTATAATACAGATATTTTTTTTGGAATTATCTTTAACTTCATTATAAGAATTTATTATATCTTCTTTGGTTATTAAGTTTATTTCGTTTATAATTTCTTGTCTGCCTGTGCCGTAGGAGTGATTTTGAAATATATGTCTGTAGTAATCATCTTGAGCTATTATTTTTGCAGAATCTAAATCGGATAAAAACTCGCCTTTTATTTTTTCTGCTTCTTTTTTATAAGCTTCAAATGTTGAATTTTGTATTATATCCTCTAATATTTCAAGTGCTTTTTCAATATCCTCGTTTAAGCATTGGAGTTTTATCCTTAGATAATCAGCCTTTTTTTCAATGCACAAATCTATTGCATTTTCATCAAGGTATACGGCTATTTCTTCGGCGGTCTTTGTTTTTGTACCTTGATACATCAGCTGTGATATTATGTAATAAATACCTGATTTTGTTTCATCTTTGTTTATTCCCATATACATCGCAAGCGCAATGCGGGGAGTGTTTTTATTTCGTTTTATAATTGCTTCTATTCCGTTTTTTAATATATATTTTTCCATGATTAACCTTTTTATTTCTTATATTCTTCGGGCATTAATACTGCTATTACTGCATGATTTATATCAATAAATTCCTTTGCCGTTTGTTTGATATCTTCTAATGTAATTTCATCTATTACTTTTATATATTCTTCAACGTATTCAAGTTTATTGCATACTGTCATATAAAAACCTATGTTTTCTCCGATATCGGAAACAGTTTCAGAGTTTTCTGCAAACCCTGCTTTTAACTTCTTTTTAGCTTTCTTTAATTCTTGTTCGTTTATTCCTTCGGTGTAAAGTTTTTTTATTTGAGCTTTTATCTGTTCAATGGCTTCTTCTTTTTTCTCGGGTTTAAAATTAGCATCTATAAAAATATTTCCACCGTCTCTAAAATGATAATAATCGCTTGAAATAATATTAAATATTGGATTTTTAGGTTTTTCAATTAATTCTTGATAAAATCTTGAGCTTTGACCTTGACCTAATATTAAGCATATCATTTCAAGTATGGTAGAGGTCTTTATATCACAAGCTTTTGGCCCTAAGTATCCAAACATTAAAAATCCAGTATTGATTTTTGAATAATCTTCAACTACTTTTGTTTCATTTTCGGGTTTGTCAATTTCATATATAGTTTGAGGGGCATTTGTTCTTTCTTTAAAATCAAATTCCTCGCATATTAAGGGTAAAACTTGGGCAGGTTCTATTTCTCCTACTATTATTGTTGTTATATTGTTAGGAGTATAGTGAGTTTTATAATATTCAAGTACAGTTTCTCTTGATATTTGTGATATTATTTGTTCATTTCCTATTACGTCACGTTTATAAGGATGATTTTTATATAAATTTTTATTTAACAAATTATATACTTTAGTCCACGGCTGGTCTTTGCGCATTCTAATTTCTTCTATAACAACATGCCGTTCACGTTTTGTTGTTATATGAGGGTCATTTAAATCAAATGGAGCTCCGATTTCATTATCGGGTATAACAGGATCAAGCATCATATCTGCATGCAAGTTAAGCGTATCATTGAAATTTTTATCACTACTGCCTTTAGGAATTGTTACATAATAAAATGTGTAATCTTTCCAAGTGGCTGCGTTTACTATTGCTCCTCGGCTTTCAAGTGTTCTGTCAAATTCACCTGCTTTATGCTTGCTTGTTCCTTTAAACATCAGGTGTTCAAGAAAATGAGATATTCCGTTATTTATATCATTTTCATTTATTGAGCCTGTTTTTACCCAGCTGCTTATATTTATTAATCCGCCTTTTTTATATGCAAATACTATTTTGTGTCCGTTTTCACGTTCGTATACTTCTACAGGTTTTTCCAAATAGGGATATTCTATTATATTTTTTTTTATATTTTTCATATTTACCTCGGTTATCTTATTAATTGTATCAGATTTTCTATGATTTTACATAATTTATTAGCAAGTTTTTTTTTTAGAGTTTTTTATATAATTGCAATTAAAAAAATGAAGGATAATTAAATGAATATATCACCAGTGTCTTTCGGTTCTTTAATGTGTTTTACACTTCAAGACGGCAAGCCAAAAGCTCCTGTCCCAGTATTTTTAAAAACTGCTTTTAAAAATAATTCATCGTTAAAAAAATATAATCTTGATAAAGATATAACTAAATTTGATAAAGAAACAATAGACGGAACTGTACCTAATGCAGCTTCTGATTTTTGCTATAGACTTGATGATATGTACAAAGGTCGTCTGCCCAAGGGTTGTAAACGTGTAATTTTAACTCAAGCTAACTTTATGGGGCAGGACGGAAAAGTGGAAAAAAGATTTTTCTTAACCGCAGCTACTGCCAACGACGAAGAAAAAATACTCAAAACTTTAGCTCAAGGCAATACTCTTTATGTTTCAAAGTTTAACGGCGGCAAGATGTTTTAAAATAAACTTTTAAACCCCTGCTTTACGGCTTCAGCAGTATCAGCTCTTGTTAAGCTTTGATTTATTTCTTTTATACAGGTTAGACTTTGTGTATTTACCTTTTCGTTAAAGATTTTTTCAATAGTATCTTTATCATAAGAAAACAATATAGAGCCGTGTTGAAGTATATAACCTTGAGTTCTGTATTGTGCCGAACCTATTAGCTTTTTACCGTAATAGTTTAAGTCTGCGCCTGTAGATAATGACATGCAATAATCAAAAGAGGTCTTAACTTTTTCTCCTCCTATTGTTAACTTGATATTAATATTTTTAAAACCTTCTATTAAAGCATTTGATATTTCTTTATAAGAATTTATAATACTCTCTCCGTTTTTAAGCATTGATATTGGGCATATAAAAGCATAAGTTAATTCATCATCATGAAGCAAACCTCTGCCGCCTGTTGGACGTTTTACTATATCTATTCCGTTAGCTTGACAGTATAGTTTATTTACATTTTCTTCGCTTTGATTTTTCCCTAACGATACGCATTTTGGCTTCCAGCCGTATAATCTTAATATTGCCGAATTCGCATGCTCTTTTATTGCACTCTCTAACAAGTTTTTGTCAATGTGCATGTTATTAGAGCCATTATATTCATCGTATTCTATTATTTTAATCATAATAATATTTTATAATATAATAATTTTATAGGTGGATTTATGATTAAAAATTTGTTGAAGAATAATAAATTTTATTTGTTTATTAATATCTGTATTATTTTTATACTTTTTTTGTTAATTATGTACTGGCAAAAATATAGTTATATCTACAATCA
>CANQRT010000039.1 GCA_947626325.1 Candidatus Gastranaerophilales bacterium
GTGTAATAGCAGATACTTCAATAAATGAATATTTGAAGGAATATTCAATAAGTTCATTAAATTATGAAGCATGCCAAGAAAACTTAGCTTTAAATTTGCTTGATATAGTAGAGCAAGAACTAAAAAAATCAGATTGTAATTGGGCTAGAGTAAAGCCAATGTATATACAATCTCCTTCAATAACATTATCTAAAAAGAATACCGAGGCTAAAAATGTATAGAATTGAATTTACAGGCTGTTTAACGAGTCTTTTAATATTTTTATTAATCCTTTTTCTTGTAAAGGAATTATGGTGGGTAATTGTAGGTGTTGCAATAATATTAATAATTGCATATTATGCAAATATGATATACAGATTATTTGCGGATAAGAAAGCTGAAGCAGAAAGAAATTACACTCCTCAAATGGGTGAAGTTTATAAAGTATGTCCATATTGTAATTCTAAAGTAAAAGTAACTGCAATGACATGCCCGAACTGTAATCATGCTTTAAATTAAAAAAAAAGACAATAAAAAACGCTTGATTTCTCAAGCGTTTTTTTATGTAAACAGTAAATACTATTTTACAGCGTCTTTGAATTTTTTACCAGCTGAGAAAGCAGGAACTGTTTTAGCAGCAATTTTAATAGCTGCGCCAGTTTGAGGGTTACGTCCTGTTCTAGCTTTTCTTTTTCTAGCTTCAAAAGTACCAAAACCAACTAAAGTAACTTTCTTACCTTTAGCAACTGTTTTTTGTACTGTGTCAATAGTAGCACTTAAAACATCTGCTGCTGCTTTTTGTGAAACTTTTGCTTTTTTAGCAATTTCTTTTACTAATTCTTCTTTGTTCATAAGAACCTCCTCTTGTATTACAAGATTTATTATACTTATATTTCAAGTTTTGGCAATAGTTTTAACAAAAGTTTATATGAAAATCCCTTAAATAATTTAAAAAAACAAATTATTCTATAGTAAATATAACAATTGAAGCAGGTTTCAATTTGCCTGTTAGTCTGGATTTTACTAGTTCGCAGCCATCGTCTTGTTTTATAAAAGTAATTTTTGATTTTAGTTTTAAATTTTTAATATTTACATTAATATTTTCAGAATTAACTAAATTTCTGTTAATAATAACAACAACAGATTTTTTATTAAGCATGCGCTGAAATGCAAAAAATTTATTGTTATCTGATGATAGAGGAATAAATTTACCTTGAGTAATAACATCAAGGAATTTGTTCCTTAAGTTTATAGCAATTTTTTGTTCTTCTAAAAGAATATTAGTATCGCCAGAAGGCTTGCGGGAGAAGTTAAAAATATCAATCTGCCCTTGGTGAACGTAGTAATATTCATCATCCGTATAGGTTTCTGAGGCTTTTTTGTTGGAATAATTATAAATATAATCATCAGCCTGTAAAAAGCCGTCGACATAATAAGGATTTAAAGGCAGTGTAGCATTAAGCCAAATAATTATTTTAGAAAAGTTTTCGCCGCCAGTTAACAAAGGACTTACAACGTCATGTGTTTCAAAACTTCCTATTACTGATTTTTTTTCTGGATATTTTTTTAATATATTTTGCTCTGATATAACACTTGAAGCGAGTTTATCCATTGTATCCCAGTTTTTAAGTTCAAAATAATTTCCGTAATAACCGTCAAATCCCGCATCTAATAGTTTTTTATAATCTGTAAAATAAGCTTTTTCAGATGCTGGAGTATTCCAACTTTCAGAGGCTTCAGCTAAAAAGAAGAAGTCAGGTTTTTTCTCGCGGGCAAATTTTATAAGTTCTTTCCAAAAAATGTATGGTTTAATAGTGGCTACATCAGCTCTAATTCCGTCAGCTCCAATTGAAATAACGTAGCTGACAAAAAACTTATGTAATATATATATGTCAGAATTAAGCAGTCTTGAGTCATTAGCTACTTCGAATAATCTTACATCAAACCAATCGGCAGGGACATAAGGTGTGCCGTCTTTATTTTGAACGAATAAATCAGGTCTATTAATAAATAAGTCATAAGCACCGCAGCTTGGCAAATCTACAATTACTTTAATATTTCGTTTGTGGCATTCATCTATAAAAAATTTAGCTTGTTCTCTTGGAGATAAGTCGCTATTTGGGTCAAGAAGCTGGGAATTGACTGTTGTAAAATCAGCTATTGCATATAATGAACCTGCTGTTCCAAGTGCTTTTATCTTTCCAACAGGAGTTATAGGCAGAAGATGAATAGTATTAATCCCCAATTCTTTTAATTCATCAAGACGTTCAACTGCGTTAATAAAGGAACCAGAAGTTTCTCCGTTAGAAAACTCAATAATACCGTTTCCATTCTTATCATCAGCATTAAATGTTCGTAAATTTACAGAATAAATAACAGCTTCATTATTTTGAAACATTGCTCTTAATGATTTTGTTTGTTCTTCGGCATATACTGTGCCCGATAAGAAAAGCATAACAGCCAATGCAATAAAAAAATTTTTAACCGCCATAACCCGTCTCCAAACAATATGATTATAGCATGAATAATAATTTTGTTTGTCTTATAATTGGATAGGAAAATAGAGGGTAATATGAAAGAAAAACTTGAATTAATATTAAAAAATGCTCAAGAGGAAATAGCTTCTACATTACTGGATTTAGAAGCAGTTAAAGTAAAATATTTAAGCAGAAAAGGCGAGTTAAATTCAATAAAGAAAAATTTAAAAGATCTTTCTGATGAAGATAAAAGAATAATAGGCTCACTTGCTAACAGTGTATATAATCAGCTTGATGAGGCTATTAATAAGAAAAATGATGATTTATATAAGCAGGAACTAAATAAAAAATTAAATACGGAAAAAATAGATATAACATTGCCCTCTGATTTTATACCTCAAGGAAAAGTACATCCTCTAATACAAACAATAAAAGAGATAACAGAGATATTTCAAGGGTTAGGCTTTTCTGTTATGGCACAGGAAAACAGCCCAGAGGTTGAAACGGAATATATAAACTTTGACATGTTAAACTTTCCGCCAAATCACCCAGCAAAGGATATGCAGGATACATTTTATACAAAAACTGCACCTAACGTAATATTAAGAAGCCAAACTTCTGGTGCTCAAATTAGACAAATGCTTCATCAATCTCCGCCAGTTAGAGTTATATCTCCTGGCAGAGTGTATAGATGTGAATCAGTAAGCGCTAGAAAAAATAATTTGTTCCACCAGATAGAAGGTTTATTAGTGGATAAAGATATTACCTTTGCTGATTTAAAAGGAATATTAAATGAATTTGTAAGAATATATTTTGGTTCATCTCGTCCTACAAGATTTAGAGCTAGTTATTTCCCTTTCACCGAACCGAGCGCAGAGGTTGATGTTCAGTGCATAATGTGCGGCGGCAAAGGCTGCAGAACATGTTCAGGTACTGGTTGGCTTGAGGTGTTAGGTGCTGGCATGGTGCATGCTAATGTTTTAAGGAATGTAGGTATTGATCCTGAAATATATTCTGGGTTCGCTTTTGGTATGGGCGTTGAAAGACTTACCATGCTTAAATATGCAATAAATGATATTCGTTTATTCTTTAATAATGATGTTAGATTTTTAAATCAATTTTAAGGTAATAATATGTCCGATAAAGTAAAATTTGACCCTGGAATGGGTGAGTATGTTGTTAATTTTAATGAATATATTAATAGTGTATATTCAAAATTAATGTCATTAATGACTATTCATCAAAAGCGTGCTGGGTTTAAAATTTATGTTAATAAAATATTTGATTATATGAAAAATAATATATCTTTTTATATGGGATGTTTACTTTGGGCTTATTATTTATCGACAAACTTTAAGGATAATCCTAAAGAAATAGAGGGCAATCCCTTTTGTAATATGTCAGATGAAGAAGTAAAAAAATATGATTATTTAATGCAAATTAGTTTTATGGAAAATTATTTTGATAACTTTGAGCGAGATAGTCTTTACTATACAGGTAAAAAAATTGAAATTCCCTCTAAGTGGAAAAATGTATTAAAACAATACGGTGAATTATTGACATTAAATAAAGGTTTTGTATCTACAAAAACAACGTCAGATATAGTTTTACCTGAAATGTTAAAAAATATGAAAATTGACATTAATATTGAAGATTTAATAAATAAAGCAATATTAAATAAATCCTTAGATACTTTAATTGACGTGGATGTTTTAGGTTAAAAATCTTGATATACTTTCGTTTTTCGTATATTCTATAAGTGTGTATTAACAAAAGTGGAACATGGAAGATAACGTTAACTTACCTTTTGATAAATTGGTTTCGGATTGTGAAGTTATAAACCCTCAAAATCCTAAAGATTCTATTGCAAAAATAACTGCATTAAGCAAGGATTATCCAAGCGAATATTTGGTTTTAATATATAATTACTTTTTTGAAAAATCGAATTCTTATGAAATATTAATGTTTCTGCTTCAAAAGATAGATAAATATAAAGATAAATCAAGCCGTCCTGTATTAATTGACTCATTAATAATGAAAGATAAGCTGTCAGAAAGAATAAATGATGTTGATAATTTAACAAGAATAAGAGTAAATATAACGAAAGCTCTTGCAAATACAAAAGATTCACAGGCTGTATATCCGCTTTTATATTGCTTAAACAGTAAAGATGAAAATTATAAAGTAAAATTGTCATGTGCTGAAGCTTTGGGAAAAATCGGCGATAAGTATGCAGTATTACCGCTGATGAAAATTGTTGAAGATGAAAATGAGTCATCAGTATATGTTAAAGAGTCTGCAGTTTCTGCTTTGGGGATGATAGGAGATGAAAAAGCGGTTGATTCTCTTGTTTCGATATTGGAAAGCAAGAAAGGCTTTTTAGATAAATTTACTTTCTTAAAAGAACGTGCACTGGAGGCATTAAATAAACTTAATTTTAGAGGTGATAGAGTGTTTAATGCTCTTGTTAAGTCATTGAGAGATGAATCGCCCCAAGTAAGAATAAATACAATAGAAGTTTTAATGAATTCCGAAGATGAAAGAGCTAACGGTTTAATAAAAGAAATGCTTAAAGATACAAATCGTGATGTGGTTCAAAATGCTGTTATTGCTTTATATAATCTTGAGGGAGAGGATGTTTTAAATAATATTATAAATGATGACAATCAAACTGATACTGCAAAAACAGAAGCTTTAAAATTATTAGAGGATTTGCGAGAGGAAGAAACGGAAGAAAATTATAATGCAGGCTCAGATGAGTAAAAAGTCAATAGTATTATTATCAGGTGGTTTAGATTCGGTTGTTAGTTTGGCATTGGCAGCAGATATGAATTATAATCCAAAATTAGCTTTGACTTTTGATTATGGTCAAATATCTTTTAACCGAGAATGTAAATCAGCAAAGGAAATATCAAAATATTATAATCTTGAACATCAAATAATAAAGCTTGATTGGCTTAAAAATATTTTAAATTCAGCGCTGAAAGAAGAAAAAAACATCCCTGCGCTTAAAGAAGATGTTCTAGACGATAAAAACATAACAAAAAAAACAGCGCAGGCAGTATGGGTTGGAAATAGAAACGGTCTTTTTGTAAATATAGCTGCAGCAATAGCAGAAATTAAAGGGTATTCTCACATAGTACTTGGCGCAAATAATGAGGAAGGTTCAACATTTAAAGATAATACAAAAGAATTTATTCAGGCTGAAAATAAAGCATTAGTTTATTCTACAAATACAAATGTAGAGGTTATAGCTCCTGTTATAGATAAAGATAAGCCGCAAATAGTTGAAATCGGTTTAAAATTAAATGTGCCTTTTAAATATATCTTCAGCTGCTATAAAAATGGAGAAAAACATTGCGGGATATGTGAATCTTGCGTAAGACTTAAAAGAGCATTAAAATTAAATAACAGAAACGATTTAATTGAGGAATTATTTTAACGGTAATATTATGCAGACATTATTTATTGATAAAGAAATTAAATATACAGGTGAACAACTCTCACCTCATTACATATATAAAAACTATAATTTAAAAGGCAATGCAATAATTGCTTTTATAGGTGAATGCGAAGTTAACCTAAATCACATGGTAGATATTGAAGATGTTATCAATAACGAGCCTATTTACAGCAAAAAAATGCTAAATATAATAGAGGAAAATTTTAATTCATCATTAGTTGAAATGGTATATAAACAAAGACTGCTTGTAGCTATAACCAAAGAGCTGATAGAAAAAAAGAATGATAAAATTAAAATTGAAAGAAATGGCGATGATTTATATATAGATAATAAAAAGCTATCAGTATCAATAGCAACAAAGTCAATTACCTCAACATTAATACATTTTGGGTTGAATATAGATGCCTCAGGTGCTCCTGTTAATGCTGCAGAATTAATAAAAGATGCAGGTATTGAGGATATTAAAGAATTTGCAATTGAACTAATTAATAAATACAAAAAAGAAACTGAAAATATAAATCTTGCTGCCTGCAAGGTTAGAGGAGTTGTTTAATGAGCAATGAATATAATATTAAAGCAAAATTAAAACGTCCAAAAAAGAAGAAAAAAATAGCAGGATATATATATCTTTTTATTTTTGTTTTTATAACGGCATTAGTAGGAATTACTTATGTAATAAATTATTTTTCTCCTGATGTGGATGTTGAAATTGGAAATAAATCATCATTAGTTTTAAATGATGAAGATATAGGAATGGAAGTAAAACCTATTGATGAAAGGTTAAAATGGATACAGGAGGAAGATGAACTGCCTTCTGTTGCAGTAAGAGAAAATAAACATGCTGAAAGTATAAATAAAGATAGTATAGTTGATACTTCAAAAGATGAAACAGAAAATGTAAAAGAAGTCATACCTCCGCCAAATAAACCTAAAACTGAAGAAAAACAAGAATTACCAAAGCAAGATTTTAGAACAGCCAATAATTCTAAAACATCTGGAGTAATACCTGCACCAGTTCCGTCATTAATAAAAGAATATGTTGGTTCTTATTCGTCGTTAGAAGAAGCAATGGCGGTTCAACAGCAAATTAACAGCGAATCGCATGATACTATGTCTTTCATTAAAGCAATAAATGGCGGAAAATATATTGTCCAGCTTGGTTCATTTTCAACTCAAGAAAAAGCTGACACATATATACAAAAAATGAAAGCCAAAGGGTATAATCCAAAAATTTTATAATAATAAAATAAAAGACCGTATAAATTATACGGTCTTTTATTTTTGATTGGGTTAGTGAAATGTTGGTTTAAATTTATGAATTACCTACTCCAGTATATTTTGGAGTTGCATTTTCTATAGCTTGACCTTCAGCTTGTTCAACTGCTTTTAACTCATTTTGTGCTGCAGTTAATTTTGTTTCAATTTTCTTTTGTTCCATATCAAGTTGATTTTCATATACTTCTAATTGTTTACTTGTTTGTTTTGCATATAATTCATTTACTGCTGTATCAAGTAATTCGGCAATAGCTGCAAGGTTTTCTTCACTAGGATTTTGGTTATATACAACACTTCCTATTTCAGAAACTCTTGTTCCCATTCCTCCATCTGCCTCATCAGCATCTTTATATGCTGCAGCTCCATTTAAGAATTCAACATAGTTTGCAAAATTAGCTGGATCTTGTGCTAATTCTTCTGCACTTACCATCCCATCAGTAATATTTGCAGAGAATGTTAATAATCTGTTTTTCTCTTGCATAATATTATCAAGTCTTGATTGTAAAGTGAACACAAGGTTTGTGTAATACAATTTACGATTTGCAAATAATGCGTACCCCATAACTAACCTACCATTTCTAATTAACTTTTAACTAACCCACATCTAAATAAAAAATTTTATTCATACAAAATTGCCTAATCATTTATTATATTTGACTAAAAAATCCTTAATTTCACCAAAATCTAATAATGATAATAGTTTTAGAGAATTTTATACTAAAAATTTTAGATAAATATTATATTCTGAGTCTATATTGTATATTTATAGTTTATATATAAAATATATAAAAAAATATTTTTCAAACTTTACAATTATTTACAATTAAATATTTTCTGATTTATATTTATAAAGATAATAACCCGCAATACCAATTATAATGTTAGGTAAATTAGCTGCTAAAAATGCTGCTATGGTTAGGTTTTCACCTAAAGAAATAGAAAATGCTCTAATAATATAGTAACAAAATATAATTGCAATACTAAATAAAAAGCCTCTGTTATGTCTTACTCTTGGTGGAGTTAAAGCAAGCGGAATGCCGATTAATACAAAAACAAAAGTTGTTATAGGTAGGGCTATTTTTTCCCAAAGTGATACTCTGTATTTTGCAAGAGTGGTAGCAGGCAGGTTTTTATAATTAGATCTTAAGTAAGGTAATAATTGTATAAAGTTAAAGTCAGTTCCGTCATCTTTTTTATCAAGTTGTTGTTGAATATCACTTCCAAAATCAACTACCGTTCTTTCAATCCAAGAAGTATTAAGAGTTTTTCCTGTTCTTGATATTGTATAAACAGAAGCATTATCAAACTGCCAGCCCTCAATTACAGAGGTTCCTGTTTTTGCTTGAAGTATTTGTATTTTATCAGTATCTGAAACATCTAAAATTGAAACATTTGCAAAATGTTTATCTTCACATTTTTCTACGTAAAAAAGCCGTTTTAAGTAGTTCCCGTTTTTTAGTTCCTTCATAGTGAAATTTCTTTTACCTTCGGGAATATTACGCTGAACTAGAGCATACAAAGCAAGAGTTTTTGATTGAGATGCTGTTATTGGAACTATTGTTTCATTTATAAAAAATGTTAAAACAGCCATTACTGCAGCAAAAGCAAATATTGGTTTTGCTATACGTTTTATTCCAATAGCGCAGGCTTTCATTACCGTTATTTCAGATTGCAGACATAATTTATTTACGGTCATTACTGTTGAAAATAATACGCTCATTGGAATAGTCATAACTATTACAGAGGGTAAATTTAAAATTATTATCATGAACGCTATTTTTACGGGCATGCCGTATGTGGATATTTGTTTTATCAGTGATATAAATGTATCAGATGCAAAAATAATAGAAGTAAAAACTATTATGCCGAGAACAAATACTTCAAAAATTTGTTTTAATATATATTTATCTAAAATAGTAATATTTTTTAAATATTTCATAAGTAAATTTTAAAACAAAAAAGTCCTTTTTGCCAATTAAAGTTTATTCCAATCGTTTGAAAATTTATCAAGAGTTTGTTTTATTGGTGCGTTTTTTATTAATATTTCCTGAATGTAATTAGCACTTAAAGTATTAAGTTCTTTTTTATTTTTAATATTAGTTAAAGGGGGTTGTAAAGAGTCTAGCTGTTTGGCGCTGATTAATCTTGCATTTGCTGATAAATCAATATTTTTAGCAGATTTAAAATAATCATCATTAAGAGCTTCTTTATTAACAGGAAGTATTGGTGTCATTTTTGCGAAATCCAGCTGATTTGTTTTATTTGTAAAATAAAGTGCGAAATCCAAAGCAATTTGCGGATGTTTTGATTTTAAAGGGATAATAAAGTTCATTAAGGAGTAGTCATAAAGCCCTGTATCTCCTGTTAATTGCGGGATTATTTTTGTGTTTTTATAGACTTCGGGTGCATTTTCTTTAATCATATTAATGAAATTTGCGCCTGTCACAAGGTATTGAAGCTGTCCTGACATGTATTTTTCAAGTGCATCGCGATGAGTTTGAGTTATACTTTCTTTTGGTACAAGATTATTATCGTAGAGCCTTTTAAGCTCTGAAAATAACTGTACGCTTTTATCATTATTGATTGTTTGAGGTGTATTTATATTATATTTATTTAATAATTTTAAAAGAGTATCATTTTCTGCAAAATTTATCATTGTTAAATATGTCCCTTTATTTGCAGACATATTGAATAGTTCATTATATGTTTTAGGTTCTTTGTTTGTTAAAGCGGAATTATATAAAGTAACGGCAGAAGTGGCATAAAAAGGAACTCCAAAATATTTTTCGTTATATTTTAGTGTTTCAATTAATGAATGATGGAATTGATTTAATTTCTCTTTATCAAATGTGTATAAAGCATTTTTTTGTGCTAAAAGCAGCGAAAAATCGGGGGTTAAATTAACAAGGTCAGGCGGATTATCTGTTAAAATTGAAGCTAGAGTCCTTTTTTCGCCCTCACTGTATGGAACATCTATCCACTTTATTTTTACGTTTTGATGTGATGTTTCATATTCATTTATTATATTATTTATATATTTGTCAAAAGTACCTAATTGAAGTGTCCAAAACGTAATCGTTACGGTTTTTGTATTTTGCTTATTTGAATGCAGAGTAAAAGGGATAATAATAATTATTATAAGAACGGTTAAAATTATTTTAGTAAAGCGCTTCATTAATACAACTCCGATTAGATTATTATTTATTATAATATAAATTATCGGTTAATGTATTTATTTAATTCCGTAGTAAAATAAAATTAAAAGAGGTAAAGGAGATAAATCATGATTAGTGAAAAATTAGAAAAAGCAATCAACGACCAAATTAATGCAGAATTTTATTCAGAGTATTTTTATCTGTCAATGTATGCATATTTTGAAAGAATGAA
>CANQRT010000040.1 GCA_947626325.1 Candidatus Gastranaerophilales bacterium
AAATATTTAAAACAAAATAATATAAAAACTCCAGAATACATTATATATATATTTATTAATGACCATTTGAAAAGAATTTCAAATCCATACAGAGGTTCAGTTGCCCCTAAAAGCAATATACACTATGAAATTAACATGGTTTATTCATTTAAAGACGGAAAATTAATTAATAAAACTCCTAAAAAAGTTTTTCTTCCGTTTTACGGACTTTATATAAAAAAAGCATGGCATTATTTTTATGCCGATAAATTTTCAAAAGAATCACAATTTGACAGAATGATAAAATTGTTAAAAGCTGCAAAAAATATTACGGATAACCAATTTCCTAATTCAAAATTTGTTATTATATGGTATAAAGACGGCGGACATGTTTTAATGGATAAATATTTGATTAAAAATTTGCACGACTACGGTTTTATTGTACTTGATGCCGAAGATTTAGCGGGACATGAATTGGATTCTGACACTTGGCGTGCCGAGGATAAAGAACATCCGAGTGCAAAAGCATTTGATGATGTTGCGGACGGGCTTATTAAAAAACTAAAGTTATAAATTTTATCTTTTAAGAACTTATGTATAATTGCAGTTAAATTTCCAATGATTTTTCATTTAACGGCTGAGATATCATAACTCCCTCACCGCCTAAGAAATTTACTTGTTTACCTTCTATGTATAAATAAATTTTTTTATTTTCACTATTATTTATTGAAGTTTTTATTAACTGCATCATCCTTGAATAAATACTGTCAGTTCCTCCGCCCCATTGAAATTCATCACTTAAATTTATTATTATTTTATTTCCTTTGTGTTGAATCCCTAATAATTTTGTATTCTTTGGAATTTCACTGTAGGCGCCTGTTGATTTTTCTACAAGGTTTGGGCCTTTTAATAATTCCTTTATAGAATAGTCCAATTTGTCCTCATTTTCAGGAATTGAGCGTGTTACTTTTTTATATATACCTTTATCTTCAGAATTTAGAGCTAAAAAATATATATCCGCCTGATTTGTTTCTGTTTTTATTTCGCTATTTTCACTCGGCAGTTCTTGAGGAGGCTCTATCTCCTCAAATTCCTTTTCTTTTAATAATTTTGGAAGTTCAATTTTATTTATTGCCCCAATGGATGTGAGCATATTTTGTATTTCTTCACCGTATTTTTCTTTTATAAAAAAGAAGGATAATACTATTAATATTATGATTACTATTTTTGAAAAATTACTCATTTTCACTGCCGTAGTTTTGTTTTATTGTGTAAATTCCATTGACTAATATTTCATTTCCCGATATTTTTGCTGATTTAATTTCTATTTTACCATGTTTATCTTCCAGAGTTTTTGTTTGATATGTTATCGGGTTTAATTCTTCAGTCAAACTATCTGACATGCTTTCATTTATTATATTACTTTTTGAGCCGAATTGTGTATTTTTTAACACAATTTTATTATTTTCAGCTTCTATTTCTGCGCTGAAACTTATTTTTATTCGTGCAAACATTGTTTGAAACGGAATAGAAAAATAAACTCTGCCGTCTTTTATTTCAGCTTGCGGACTTTTTACTTCAAATAGTTTTACTCCGTTGAATTTTATATAATTACGTGAAAGTTCTTTTGTAAATTCTTCTGAATTTATTGTATTTTGTATATCTTCATTTGTTATTTTTCCGCTAAATTTAAACGGTAGTGCATTTGGATAATACAATTTTTTATTTTCGTATATTACTTTGTTATAAGGACATAAACTTTCTGCTTCAAAATCGCTTAAGCTCAAGGCTTTGTATTGAATTTTTTTACTTTTGAATTTTAATGATTTAAATTCGCCTTGTTTTGTCCGTTTTAAATTAAACAAAGTTAGGTCTGTCTTTATATTGCAGTTTAATTCTTTGTTTAATTCATTGGTTATTAAACTTTCTATAATTTTTTTGGATAAAAAATCAGTTCCTGTAAGCCTGCTTAATAATGCTCCCTTTTCTATATTTTCAGGCGGAGCGGGGCATATATAACTGCATTCTTCTGCAAATGCGCTTAATGTTGTTATTAACATAAGTATTATAATAATTTTTTTCATACCAAAACCTTCTTAGGCTGTATAAATTCACCCTCTGCCATAGCAAGAGCTGCGATTTTATTATTGTGAATTAAAATTATTTCATTTTCAACATTTGTTTTGTTTTTAATCTTATTTCCGTTTAATACAATTTTTAGTTCATCATTAGTAATTTCAATTTTTTTAATCGGAATAATATCTAAAGGATTAATAAGAAATTTTTCAAGTTCATCTTTTGTTGTTGTATCTGTTATGGTTATTGAATTTTCTAATTTCATAGAAGATGAGAGTACCCTTGTAAGTTCATACATAACAGCTCCAGTGCCTAATTCTTCGCCTATATCATTTACTATTGACCTTATGTATGTTCCTTTGGAACAGTGAATTTCCAGTTTAAGAGTTTGTTGTTCAAAATCAAAGGATAAAATCTCATTTTTATATATATTTATTTTTCGTCTTGGAATATCATTAGGAATTGCGCCTTTTCTTGCTAATTCATAAAGTCTTTTTCCCTTGTAGTGTACAGCACTATATGCAGGCGGGATTTGTTCAATCTCTCCTCTAAATTTTTGCAGTATTTTTTCAATTTCTTCTTGATTAACTTTTTTTCTGCTTATTTCGGTAATATTTCCCTCTATGTCATAAGTATCTGAAATTATTCCAAACTTTAGACCTGCTATATATGCTTTATCTTGAGGTAAATAATCTATAAGTTTTGAGGCTTTGCCAATCGCAATAGGTAAAACCCCTGAAGCTAGTGGGTCTAATGTTCCGCCATGCCCGATTTGTTTTATTCCTGTTACTTTCCGCAAAATTGAAACAACCTTATGCGAGCTTATTCCCGAGGGTTTATTTATATTTAAAAAACCAAACAATTAAATCTCGCCTCTAGATATTTTATTAATTATTTGTGTTACGTTAGAGCCTCGCTCTAATGAATCATCAGGGATAAATCTTAGTTCTGGAGTCAATCTTAGTCTTATTCTTTTGCCAACTTCATATCTTATCTTGGAGGTATTTTCAGTAATTGCAGCAATTGTTGTTTTCTTTTCTGCCTCTGAAGCAAAAACAGAATAATATACTTTTGCGTATGAGTTATCATGTGATATTTCAATATCAGTTATTGATACAATTCCATGTATTCTGGAATCTTTTAATTCCTTTTGGATTATATCCGCTATTTCTTTCATTAAGGTTTTTCTGACACGTTCATTTCTTAAAGACATAATAAACTCCGATTTTTAATTAAACCAATACTTGTCTTTCAATTTCTTCAGTTGTGGTAACTTTTATTATGTCACCTTCTTGAATGTCATTAAACTTATCAAAGGATACACCGCATTCAAACCCTTGTGCTACCTCTTTTACGTCATCTTTGAAGCGTTTTAATTGGTCTATTTGCCCCTTAAATATTTCTTCCCCGTTTCTGTAAACAGAGGCATTTTTGTTCCTTGCTATTTTACCTTCTGTTACATAACAGCCTGCAATTTTTGTTGTTTTGCCTATTGTAAATACTTGTCTTACTTCGGCTTGTCCTAATGCAACTTCTTTTATTTCAGGCTGCAGCAGGTTCAACATTGTCTGCTCAAGATCTTCTAATACTTGATATATAATGTTGTACTTTTTAATTATTACCCCTTCTTTTTCTGCAGCAATTTGAGCGTTTGTATCTTCTTTAACAGTAAAGCCTAAGATTATTGCATTACTTGCGCTAGCAAGCATTACATCGGCTTCTGATATATTTCCGACACCTACGTGTACAATCTTTGTTATGATTTCTTTTGATTCAAGCTGTGATACGCCTTGTGATACAGCTTCTGCTGCTCCATGCGTATTCGCTTTTATTATTAAATTCAAATGTTTTATATTGTCTTCGCCGTTATTGACCTGTTCATTTCTAATGTGGGCAGGAAGCATATTATCAAGTTTTGTATTTCTATCTTTTTCTTTTCTTTCTTGACATATTGTGCGCATTACTTTTTCATTTTCTACAGCTTCAAAGCTGTCGCCTGCTTGCGGTACTTCCGTTAGTCCTAATATTTCTACAGGAGTTGACGGTGGAGCTTCTTTTATCCTTTCGCCTGCATCAGATAATAAGGCTCTAACCCTGCCGCATACACTGCCGACTACTACACAGTCACCTGTATGCAGTGTACCATTTTGTACTAATAATGTGGCAACAGGGCCTTTTCCTTTATCCAATTTTGCTTCTATAACTACGCCTGTTGCGGGTGCGGTTTTATTTGCTCTTAAATTTTGTACTTCAGCAAGCAATAATATGTATTCAAGTAATTCATCAATACCCTTGCCTTGCAGAGCGCTTACTTTTACGCATATTGTATCTCCGCCCCATTCTTCGGGTACAAGTCCGTATTCAGTTAATTGCTGCATTATTTTATCAGGATCTGCACCTGCTTTATCTATTTTATTAACAGCTACGATTATCGGTACTTCGGCTGCTCTTGCGTGGTTTATTGCTTCTATTGTTTGAGGCATTATTCCGTCATCAGCGGCAACTACTAGTATAGCAATATCAGTTACTTGTGCACCTCTTGCTCTCATTTCTGTAAATGCTTCGTGCCCAGGAGTATCAATAAAGACAATCTTTTTGTCTTTTTTATCTTCTAAATATACAGTATACGCACCTATTGATTGGGTTATTCCGCCGACTTCCGTTGCTACTATTTTATGTTTTGATGCTCTTATTGAATCTAAAAGTGTAGTTTTTCCGTGGTCAACATGCCCCATAATGCTTATTACTGGAGCTCTTTTTTCTAATAATGATTCATCAGTATTTTTCAGCGCTTTTTCTTTTTCTTCTTTTTCAAGCTCCTGCTCAACGTATTCATTTAAGTCTTCTTCTAATACTTCAAGCTCAAAATTTTCACATATCTTCTTTTGGGTTTCTTCTGAAATAACTTCATTTACTGTAGTTAATATCCCTTGCATCATTAAGTATTTAACTATTTCTGCAGACGATTTTTTAATTTTCTCTGCTAATTCACCTACTGTTAAAGGTTTATTAATAACTACTTGGGTTATTACTTCAGTATCATTTGTATCTTTATTCTTTTTCTTGTGTTTTTGTGAAATTGCTTTTTCAAGACTTATTAGCTCTTGTTCTTCTTCTTTATTTTTATATTGTTTCTTTTCTTTTGGACCTTTTTTCTTATATGAATTTCCTGAGGATTTTCCTTCGTAAATATCCTGAGGTATTATATGGTGCTGCAGAGGGCGTTTACCTATTGAAGGTCTTTCGCTTCTTTCTTTATTTTCAGGGCGTTCTGTTCTTTCTCCTTTTTCACCCCTATCTCCTCTTTCTCCGCGTTCTTGTCTGGTTCTATCAAACCTTGGTTTTTCTCGGCGGTCATTTCTTTCCGCATAAATACTTTGTCCTCTTTGAGGATATTTAACACCGCTTCTTTCTGTTCGTTCTACACGCTCAGGACGTTCGTTTTTTTCATTTTCCTGTTGCTTTTTATTGGCTAATGCAATTTCTTGTCTTTTTTTCTGGCTATTTCTGTTGTTATATTCAAGTAATGACCTTATTGTTGAAGTTTCTGCAGGTTTTTTTTCTGTAGGTTTTTGTTGTCTATCGTCGATTTCTTTATTTTCAGCCTCTGTATTTGCTTTTTTTGGCTTTTCTTCCTTTGTTTCTTTTTTTTCTTCAACAGTTTTTGTTTTTTTAATTATAAAAGCTTTTGGTTTTTTTTCGGGTTCTTTTGCATTTCCTTTACTTAATGCTGCTTTTATTTTCTCTATTTGTGCAGGCATTAAGTTGCTTGAATGTGATTTTACTTTTATTCCTAATTTACTGTCTAAATACTCAATGAAATCTTTGTTTGTCATTTCGTATTCTTTAGCAAGTTCATATACTCTTTTTGTTTCAACAGACATTATTGTTTCCCGTTTTTTATCATCTATATTATATTTGTATCACAATTTACTTTTGAAGTAAATTATACAGTTCGTGCTTAATATTTTCATCTATTTTGACTTTTTTTACTGCCTTTTTTTTGTTGAGTTTTAATGCTTTTTGAGCACATTCTCCCTCTTTACATATATATACACTTCTGCCTTCAAGTTTATTATTTATATTTAGTTTTACTTCTCCTGTTTTATAATCCTGCGTTATTCTAATTAACTCGTTTCTGTCTTTAATTTCTCCGCAGATTATACATTGTCTTTTAAACTTTTTTTCCTGTTTCTTCATATATATTCACTTTTTCTTTTGCATAATTAAGGGTTGTGCCTGTTGAAGTTATTATGTATTCATTTTCATTTTCTGTTATTATTAAATCTTCTTCATTTTCAAGATTTTCAATTATTTCTTTGCTCTTTTTTACTGTTAGGGTATATGAGTATTTTTCGCTTAATTTTATATAGCTGTAGTCGTCAGCTAGACTTCCTGTTGCCGTTTCGTACAGCATATTAATTAAATTTTCTTCCAAAAGTGATAAAAATACTTGAAGGTCATATTTTTCAAATCCGTTATATAATTCTGTTATATATATTTTATTTTCTTGTAATATTATTTTTGCGCCTAAAATTCCAGTATAGTTATCACAATACTTTGTTATGTCGTCTAATAATGGATATATCACAGTATTTAATAATCTTTTGTATATTTCTTCTGATATTTTGATGCTTGGGGCAGTGATTGTATTTCCTAATTCATCCTTTTCTATACTTATTAAAGGATAAGCGTTATATCCGTCAGTTATAAAGTAAACGTATATAGGATTTTCTTCTATATAGTTTTCAATTACTATTTTTTCTGTATCGTTTTCAAATAAGTTTTGTATCTGTTCTTTTGCTAGAGAAAAATTGTCAGCTTTTTTTATTATACGTTCAAATAAGGTGAAATCATTTAATATTAAAATAGGATATTGCGCATTTCTTGCATAATCAATAGCAAGATTTTCCCTATCAAAAATACCAAATTTGGGAGTGTTAATTTTTAATTTGTACAAGATTTTCTTTGCGATGGAATTAAAATAAGTTATTCTTGCAGATTCTGCAAACGGGGCAAAGATTAGTAATCCTTCCTTTTTAAATTCATCCGCTATACCGTTTATTATAGCTAATTTAGAAAGAGCAATAGTAAAATCTATTCCGTTATATTTAACAAAATCTGTTATTGCACTTATGTTATTTTCTTTTATATTAATGCCAGTATATATTTCGGGTGAGGTGTTATCATCCGTTGTTATATATATATCGTGCAAGTTATTTTCAGATTTTATATATTTTGCCAATAACATTGCATTTATATCTGAGCCTGTAATTAGTATTTTCATTTATTTGTTATGTCTTTTCTTAGTATTTGAGCACCTTTTAAGTATACATGCTTTATATCTTCCTGAGAAACTTGCGTATTTACGGTTATAAGTAGTCTTATACATTTTTGTAAAGCCCCTTTAATATCTAGTTCGCTAAAGCACATCATAGGAACATACTGCCATTGTTTAAAGTGTTCGCGGGCAAACTTTGCGGGATATACGCAGTCTAAATCTTTTGTCATAGAAAATACAGCACTAACTATATCCTTTGGATTTATACCGTTTCTGAAGGTTATTTCTTCTATTAATTCAACTACTGCTTTTTCTATACACTCAGGTGTATTTTCATCTGCTGTTATTGCTCCTCGTATTCCTCTTTGAAGCATGTTATTCTCCTATTTTTTGTCCGATTGAAAGTTTTGCACCGTTTGCGTAATCTCTTGCGCTCATAATTCCTTTGCTTTCTGGCTTTACTTTTGTTATTAATATACTTCCTTTTGCGCAGTTTACTTCTATTCCGTTTTTGTTTATTGCTGTTATTTGTGCGCAAGTTCCGTTTGTTTGGGGTTGATTTACTCTTGTTTCAAGTATCTTTACTATTTTCCCGTTTATTAAAGTATATGCACAGGGAAAATCTACCATTGAACGTACTTGATTATGGATTTGCAAGGCAGTGTTTGACCAATTGATTAAACCGTCTTGTTTTGTAAATTTTTTGGCAATACATACACCTTGTTTACACTGCTTTTTAGGTGTTAATTTGCCCGAATACAAGCCTTTTATTGTGGAACAAATTAACTCGGGAGATTTTTCGCTTATTATTTCTTTTAATTCAACATCCGTCATATTTTCATCAATCGGGATTTCAAGTGTTTCGCAGATATCGCCTGCATCAAGCTCTAAAACGGTTAACATGGTTGTTATGCCTGTTTTTTTCTCTCCGTCAAATATACATCTTTGTATGGGATTTGCGCCTCTGTATTTTGGCAGTAACGATGCATGAAGATTTATTGTCGCTATTTTTGGTATATCAAGAACTTCCTGTGATAGTATTTGCCCGAAGGCGTATGTTATAAAAAAATCAACCTTCATTGATTTTAACTTGCTTATTAATTCGGTATCTTTGCTTATTTTCTCGGTTTGAAAGCATTGTATATTATTTTCAAGTGCGCAAATTTTAACAGGAGGCGGGGTTAATTTATTACCTCTGCCTTTTGGTCTGTCAGGTTGTGTTATAACAGCTGTAAGCTCAATCTCTTTATTATTTATTAATGCCTCAAGACTTTTTACTGCTATTTCGGGAGTCCCCATAAATACTGCTTTTATCAATCCTTTTTCTCCTCCTGCTGTGGATTTTTTTGGATTTCTTCTTCAAGTTCTTTTTCATCAAGCAGATAATCCGCTTCTATTGGATTTAATCCTTTTTCAGTTAATATTTTATCTGCTTCAAAACGGTTTCTGCAATGATCGATAAACAGTATTCCGTCTAAATGGTCAAATTCGTGCTGAATTGCCCTTGCAAGAAGTGAGCCGTCTTTAGCTTCCAATATAAAGGGTTTGCCTTTTATGTTGATAGCTTTTACTTTTACATATTTATATCTTCTTACATTTGTGTATGCGTCAGGAAAACTTAAACAGCCCTCATAAGAGTTTATTGCACCCTCAAGTTTTAATATTTTCGGATTTATAAAGGTTATAGGGTTCATTGTCTTTGGGTCTGTACCTGTATCTATTACAAATACTCTTAAATTTTCGCCGATTTGCGGAGCCGCTAAACCTACTCCGTTTAAAGCATACATTGTATCATATAAATCATCGACAAGCATTTGCACCTTTTTTGAAATTTTATGAACTTCTTTTGATTTTTCTCTCAAAGCAGGAGTGCCGTATTTTACTATTTTCCTTACCGTCATTAATTATTATCCTTATTCTTATATTCCTCTGTTTTTAGAGCTTCTTCGCCGTTATCAACTATTTTTGCATGTGTATTTAATATAATCATTACTGCTGATATTATAACAGCATATAAAAAATATTTTGTAGTATCTGACGCTGCAATATATGTGGCAAGCCAGCCCATTAATATTGAAAATGCTACAAGCACCAGCACTGCTTTATTTTGAGATAAACCTATATTTAACAGCTTATGATGTATATGCTCTGAGTCTGCAACAAACGGTGAAGTCCCTTTTAATATACGTCTTAATGAAGAAAAGGTTATATCAGCAATCGGTACAGCAAGTATTAGTAAGGGCAGATACATTTTTACATCCGCTGTTTTCATTGAATACATTATGGATAAAGTAGAGAGCAGAAATCCGCCAAATAGTGCACCAGAATCTCCCATAAAAATTTTAGCGGGATGAAAATTATACGTTAAAAATCCGAGCATTGAGCCAGCAAGAATGAAAGCTATTAAACTGCTGACTGTATCAGAAGGAATTAATGATACTGCCATTAACCCTAATGTAACAGAGCTTATTGTTATTACACTTCCAGCTAAACCGTCAACTCCATCTATAAAGTTTACGGCATTACTTATTCCAGTTATCCAACCGATTGTTAATATATACGATATTATAGGATTAAGCTCCATAAGCCCGATAAACGGAATATACACAGATGTTATTTTAACGCCAAGGCAAAAAACTATTGTAGCAATTGAAATTTGCAGTGTAAACTTAAATTTAGCGCTTAGTCCGTATACATCATCAACAAGTCCTAACAAAAACATTAACGAGCTTCCGAGTAATAACCCCGACAGCAAAGAACGATGAGGATAATAACTCAATATTATTAAGGCTAAGAAAGACAGCATACTGCAAGCCCATATTGCCGCTCCTCCAAGTCTTGGTATCGGATGTGAGTGGATTTTTCTTGAATTTGGCTTATCCATTAACCCTTGCTTTTCTGAAAATGTTATTACCAAGGGTATTAGAAACAGCCCCAGAATAAAAGCTATTACTGTTCCTATTATATTTGCTTCCGATAATTGAAGAACTGTCATAATTAATCCTCATATAAAGGGTATTTTTTGCAAAGATTTAATGAGCGCTGTCTTAATTCTTTTAAGATGTTTTCATCTTTAGTATCTGATATTTCAACAGCTTTAGCAATGATTTTACCGACTTCTTTCATATCTTCTTCTTTAAAACCTCTTGTGGTTACAGCAGGTGAACCGAGTCTTACTCCGCTTGTTACAA